>NZ_JBRBAU010000020.1:0-30937 GCF_053480195.1 Corynebacterium guaraldiae
GGTGGCCTATAGCAGCAGGGAAACGCCCGGTACCCATTCCGAACCCGGAAGCTAAGCCTGCTAACGCTGATGGTACTGCAACCGGGAGGTTGTGGGAGAGTAAGAAACCGCCGACACCAAACAACAAACAACAACTCAATACAAACAAGCCCGTCACCCTTGAGCAACAACTCAACGGTGACGGGCTTCTTCCTCGTTTTCCCAACGCGAGCAGCAACTAGGTGGTATCGCCGCGGACTTCTATTGAAGGGGCCATTCGTTATGGACCAAGCTCTTGCTGTTTAACGGAGAGCCTACAAATGGGATAGCCTCACCGTTCCACTCGATTCTCAGTGCAAAGCCGTCCTCTTGACGGTATTTGAGGCGGATGACCGCTAGTTCGAATTCTTGTCCGTAAGACTGTTGCTCGATGAGCGCAACCGCACTGTTGTGGACCTCGCGGCGAGGGATAGGGGCGATCCGATAGCTGCCGTTATTCCAGCAGAAGATCGCGTCAACTTGGCGGAGGGAGGTACCTCCCGTTGCTTTGCGCACGACAAAGCTCATGGCGAAACCGTCCCAGTCTCCATTGGAGGTCTGGTTGAAAAGCTGAATGGATGGTTTGACGTCGTTGATGAGTTGCTTGACTAATCCTCCATCGTCGCCGTTGGTGCCATTCCCATAGGCTGCGGGTGGTATGGCGTAGTCCAAAGCCGGGTAGGAGAACTGGCCAGATTGTGCGTTCTTGTGGCTCTGGTCTTTCAAATCCTGTGCAATGGGAGAGAGCTCCTCGAGGTTACTCGGCGGAGTGTAGTGGTCGGGGTAGTCTTTCCGGTCATACGTAAAGCTATCCAGCTTGTAGTCATAGCGCACGACCAGCAACGTTGCCACGATGTTGCTTGCGTTGAAAGCCTCCTGTGCTTGCTGCAGGCCATGCAGTTCACCCGCAAAGTTGGGCGGAAAGAGGTCTAGCAACAGATTCTGGTGAATGCGTTCGTGCGCTTCGCTATAACGCAGAACCCTGTCAAAGGGCGGTGCACCCGCGATTTCAGCGACATTGACGTAGATAAACCCGGCGGCCTTTTGCCAGACGGCGAAGAAGGTAATGGACTCGACGTTCTGCTCTTTGATGGTTGGGTCTGTGACGAATGAATGACGTACCGCCAGCTCGAATCTCTCTGTGGGAGAGCCAAAGCCGTATTCATAATGTTGCTGTGACATGTGAGCCACAATACAGAGTTTGCCCCGTTCCGGTCGGGGACGCTGGTGATAAAGCCCCGGAGAGCTTTTCTAGCAATTGTGCATCATACGGCGCACCGCTTCGCGGATGATCTCCGGACGCTTGCAGAAGGCAAAGCGAACCTTGGACTTCCACGGCTCTGGGTTGTCCGTGAAGGCGGCCAGCGGGATGGCTGCCACACCCTTTGTTGCGGGCAGCTGCATGCAGAAGTCCACGCCGGTCATTCCGGTGGGGGAGACATCGGCAACCACGTAGTAGGTGCCGCCGGTGTCGTGGACGTGGAAGCCCAACTGTTCTAGCCCTTCCACTAGGATGCCGCGGCACTCTGCAAGCTCAGACACCATGCCATCCAGCCATTCTTGTTCATAGCGCAGGGCATGTGCCACGGCGGGCTGGAAGGGCGTGGTGGAGACGAAGGTGGTGAACTGCTTGGCTTTGATGACGCCGTCGAGAAGCTTAGGCTCCGCAATGGCCCAGCCGGTCTTCCACCCGGTGCAGTTGAAGGATTTGGCGGCAGAAGACACCGTGACGGTGCGCTCGGCCATCCCCGGCAGGGAGGCGATGCTGACGTGCTCGGCGGTGCCGAAGGTGAGGTTTTCGTAGACCTCGTCAGCTAACACAAGGAGGTCCTTCTCCACGCAGAGCTCGGCAAGCTCGGTGAGCGCCTCGCGGGAGAAGACCGAGCCGGTCGGGTTGTGCGGGGTGTTGATGATGACCATGGCGGTCTTGTCCGTCACGGCAGCACGTACCGCAGCAACGTCGATGTCCCAGCTGTTGCCGGATTCCTTCAAGGGGACGGCGATGCGGGTGGCGTCGGCAAGCGCGATGGCGGCGATATAGGCGTCGTAATAAGGCTCGAGGACGATGACCTCCTGGCCGGGCTCCACGAGGCCTAGGACGGTGGCGGTGATGGCCTCGGTAGCACCGGCAGTGACCACGACGTGATCCTGCGGCACGGAGTAGGTCTCCGCGATGGCGTCGACCAGTTCTGGGACCCCGCGTAGGGGAGCGTATTGGTTGTTGCCACCGGCGATATTCTCCTGGGCAATCTCCAGCATGCGCTGTGGGCCATCGCTATCGGGGAAGCCCTGGCCCAAGTTCACCGCGTCATGCTCCACGGCAAGCGCGGTCATCGTGGCAAAGATGGTTTCGCCAAATTCTTGAAGCCTGTGAACAGTCATTTACAGGACCAACAGATCGTACTTCGTAGCCTTGACATCAGTCAGACGCTTGCGTGCGCGCTCCAGCCGCTGCCACTGATCCTCCGGAATGGACTTGCGTGCAATCGTCACGGTCTCCGCGTCCGGGGTGCCCCACGCAATTGGCATCGGGGTGATCTGCTGCCAATGGTCTTTATCGCTGCTGCTGCGCTGGCCGGAGACCGCGGCCACCGGGACCTTGGTGCCCACGGTGCGCTTGATGCCTGGAATGCTCGTGACCGTGCGCAGACATGCGCCCCACCGCGGCGGCGCCTTCGGGTCAACATTGGTGTTCACCAAGGCCATGAGGACCATGTCACGCTCGTTAACCTCCGCTACCACGGCCGGGGCTAGCGGATAAGAATCATAGAGCTTTTGTGCCGTGCCGACCTTGCGCGAGGCCATGATGCCAACAACGGCGCAAAAGATTCCGAAGAGCACCATGCCGACGGCCAGCGTGATGCGCCAGACGGCATCCATGCCCAAGTAAACGGCGAGGGCACCGAGGATAAGAACCAAGCCCATGATGAGGCCGGAATTGCGCAGGCGCGAGGAATCACGCAGGAGCTCGTTGTTCTTCTTGGCAAAGTCTTCGTTGACGTCAAACTTGAAAATCTTCATCAGCTCACAAGTCTACTTCGTCCACCAGCCGGTAGGCATAACCTTGCTCGGCCAAAAAGCGCTGGCGGTGCATGGCGTATTCCGCATCGATCGATTCGCGCGCCACCAATGTGTAGAAGGTGGCCTCCTGCCCGTCCTTCTTCGGACGCAGCAGGCGACCTAGGCGCTGGGCTTCCTCCTGACGGGAGCCGAAGGTGCCGGAAACCTGGATGGCCAGGGCGGCTTCGGGGAGATCGATGGAGAAGTTCGCGACTTTGGAGACCACCAGGGTAGGAAGCTCGCCCTCGCGGAATTGCTGGAAGAGCTTTTCGCGTTTGGCGGTGGATGTCTTGCCGTCGATGACGGGCGCGTCGAGGTGCTCACCGAGCTCCTCCAGCTGGTCCACGTAGGCGCCGATGATGAGTGCTTGCTGACCTTCGTGCTTCTTCAGCAGTTTGTCGACGGCCCGCAGCTTAGCGCTTGCCGACGCCGCAATCCTGTACGTCTCCCGCGCCTGTGCCGTGGCATAGAGCAGGCGCTCCTCCTGCGTCATGTCCACGCGCACCTCGACGCAGTCCGCGGTGGCGATGTAGCCGGCGGATTCCAGCTCCTTCCACGGCGCGTCATAGCGCTTGGGACCGATGAGCGAAAAGACATCGCCTTCGCGGCCGTCCTCGCGGATGAGTGTGGCGGTCAGTCCTAAGCGGCGGCGCGATTGCAGGTCGGAGGTCATGCGGAAAACTGGGGCCGGCAGGAGGTGCACTTCGTCGTAGATGATGAGGCCCCAGTCATGGGAATCGAAGAGCTCGAGCGCGCGGTATTCGCCCTTGGTCTTGCGGGTGACCACCTGGTAGGTGGCGATGGTAATCGGCTTGATTTCCTTTTTCTCCCCCGAGTACTCACCGATCTCCTCGGGTGTGAGGCTGGTGCGGCGCAGCAGCTCATCGCGCCATTGGCGCCCAGCTACGGTGTTGGTCACGAGGATGAGCGTGGTGGCCTGTGCTTTAGCCATGGCGGCAGCACCCACGATGGTCTTGCCCGCGCCACAGGGCAGGACCACGATGCCGGAGCCACCGGACCAGAAGGAATCGGCGGCATACTGCTGATAATCGCGAAGCTGCCAGTCCACTTCCTCGGTGCTCAGCGCGATGGGATGGGATTCGCCGTCGACATAGCCGGCGCGGTCATCGGCGGGCCAGCTGGCTTTGAGCAGCTCTTGTTTGAGCCGCCCGCGTGCGGAGGGCGGCACGGCGATGGTGTTGTCATCAATGCGCGGGCCCAGAAGTTCGCTGACTTTTTTGGTGCGCGTGAGCTCCTCCAGGATGACGGGCTCGTCCGATTCGAGGATGAGACCGTGGGCCGGATGCGCCAACAATCGCACGCGGCCATAGCGCGACATGGTCTCAGCGACGTCGATCAGCAGCGCCTGCGGCACCGGGAAGCGGGAGTAGTTCTCTAAGACGTCGACGACTTGCTCAGCATCGTGCCCGGCGGCACGCGCATTCCACAGGGCTAGCGGGGTGATGCGATAGGTGTGGATGTGCTCGGGCGCGCGCTCCAGCTCGGCGAAGGGCGCGAGTGCCGCGCGGGCTGCGTCGGCTTGCGGGTGATCCACCTCGAGGAGGACAGTCTTGTCCGATTGGACGATGAGCGGTCCGGGCATGTCTGGGGCCTTTCTACTCTGTGCGTTAGGGAAGGGCTTAATCCCTGTCAGTGAAGCGGACGGAGGAAATGCGGTGAACCGGGAAGCGCACGGGTTTGCCCGCTGCGCCTAGGGCATCAATGTAGCCGCCCTCAACGGAGAGTGGTGTCACAGTCACGGTGCGGATATCGCCGCTTTTATCGGCATAGGAAATCACGATATCGGCGTGGAAGCGCGCGGCGGCGCGGGCCAGAGTGAGCGGATCTGGCTCCTCCTCCTGGTGTTGGCTCGGATCCTGCGCTGACTTCTGCAAAGCCTGAAGCGCCTGCTCCACCGAGGCGGGCTCGCGCTTGCGCGGCTTCGTGCGGGGCGTGGGCAAAAGGTAGGGCTCGGGGGCGACGGTAAGGGAAGCGCCGGATTCATCCTCCGGGGTGGGGGATAGGCCCTTTGCTCGCAGCTTCTCCAGCAGCTCGCCCACGCGCAGCTGCGATACCGCGACGGTGGGCGCGAGCAGGCGCAGACCGGGAACGGATGCGACGGCGAGCTCCAGGAGCGCGGGGTCCTCGCTGCGAAGGTATGAGAGCGCCGGCCCGCTGCGGAGGGTGCCATGGCGCTTGGCGACGTCCCCGATGGCAAATTCCAACGCCTGCGGCACGCCCGTCGGGCAATGCTTTTCCAAAAAGTCGGTCATTTCCTGGGCGGTCAGACCCTGGTCCATGCCACGGCGAATGGTGGACTCGCTGATGCGGTACACGCTGGCCAAGCCTGGGGATTCGAGGTCAGCCATGGAGGCGAGGGTGCGGTGCGTGTCTGGCTCAAGGGGGCCGGGCACGAGGACGGTGAGATCTTGTTGGATGATGAATTCGCTGACGGTATCGGGGACGAGGCTGGCGGCCGCGGCGGAATCAGCCAGCACACTGGTAGCTTTGCCCAGCGCAATGGCACCGATCCATTCGGCTTCGGCGCGCAGATTCTCAATGGTCAGCGTGCGCGTGTGGCTGGCAAAAAGAGGGGAGCGAAAGCGCAGATCCTCCCAAAACTCTTCGTTGTTCAGCGCGACGGCGGAGTGAGCGTAGACACCCAGGACGAAGCTACGGAAGCGCGGCAGGCGGCGCACTGCGCTGTCGTCTGCGAGCACCCGAGTATCGCTCCATGTGGCCCAGGGGGAGGTACGCCAGGCGTCGAGAAGAATGCGCCACTTCTCCCCGAGATCGGCCTCGAGCCAGTCCTGGGAGCCGGTGGTGGGGGCGAGGAAATGGCCCTCTAAGCCATCAGGTTCGCCGCGGTGGAGAAGCCGGGCGTGGTGTCCTAGAGCAATAAGCCGCCCGACTTCTTCTTTATCCAAGTCGAGGTCCTTCGCCAACTGGTTGAGCGGGCGAACGCCCACCGAAGAATCCTTGAGCAGCGCGACTGGGTGGTTACCGAGCAACTCGATGAGCCTTTCCATGCCGCGCACGGCCTCGAGGCCCGCCGCGGCACCGGCGTCGTCTGCCTTTGAATCCGGTTCCGGGGTGCCGGCGCGTCCTGAAGGAGTGGTGGGGATGGGCGGGGTTGCGTCCCCAACCAGTGCACGGGCGAGCGCGCGCGGCAGGCGTACCGAGTGGGCATTGATGCGCTCCAAGAAACCTTTGGCCAGCAGGCGCTTGGCGGGGTCGTCAGAGTTGATATCCGGCTCGGTGTCAGTGGTGTATCCCACGCCATCGCCCTTGGCCAAAGCGTCGAGGATGTGGCGCTCTTCTGGAGTGAGCGCTTCGATGTCTTGTGCGTCGAACTCGACTTGATTGCGCAGCGACCAGCCGGTGGGAAGCGAGCCCATGACGGCGGTGACGATGCGCACCTGCGGGGCGTTGCCGAAGACGAGGCCGCGCTCCTTGAGCTGTTTCGTGATTGCCGGGTTGGTGTCTTCCACCATGTCGACTTCGCCGCCGCGTTGTGCGATGTCCTCCAAGGCGGCGAGCTGCTCGGCGTTGCTTGCCGCCAAGGCATCCGCGACGTGCATCGGAAGTGTCAGGCGCGAGGCCAGCGCGTCGAAGTCCTTCGGTGCGGGGGAGAGAACATCGCTGCGGTTGCTCAGCAGGGCGCGTAAGTCTTCAGCGGGTAGTTGGCTGAGCCATTCGCGGTAGCTCTCGGTGACGTGGGCGCGGTTTGAGGGGGAGGTCATGATGGCCATCAAGTTTAGTAGGCGGGGGAGGGATGGGGCCCTCGTTGGGTGATTAAGTTACTTTTCGGCGCAGGGTTTGGAATAATAAGGAGCATGTCGAATGAGAACAAAGGCTTCGTATCCCCGGCTTGGCCGAAGAACAGCCCCCGCGAGCACGTCATTACTGAGATCACTGCACCGTTTGCTGGCGCATCCAGCCCGTATGGTGACGATCTGATTCTGCCGATGCCGGCAGAGAAGCTGAACTACGTACACCCGTACACCCGCATCAACCGCTAAGTTGGCGCGCAGAAATCTGCGCTTCACTTAGCGAATGTGCTGAGCCTGACTGGCCTGCTTTCAGCCCCTCCGAGAATGTTCTCCTCGGTGGGGCTATACGTGTTTGTAATGTACTTGCGCCTCAACTAGTCGGCACGGGAACTAGTCGGCACGGGCTTGGGCTTTAAAGCCGTCGAGCAGCGTATCGATGAGCTGGGCTTGTATACCTGATAGGTAGTCGGTGCTCACTAGCGTTCTGGGCAGCGGGCGGGTGATGAGACCGATGCCGATGTGAAGTTCGAGTGGGGTGAGGGACTCGGGGCAGAGGCCTGCTTGCCGCGCGAGTTCGATCATCGGTTGGTAGATCGATTTCAGTTCTGCTGTGCGATGGGCAGCGATCTTCTGCGCGTCATCGTCTGAGAACGCAGCAGTGTTCATTTCGGCTGCCGCAGCTTGAACAACGGCGGCGAAGTTAAGGCCGGCGATGCGATGAATGATATCGCGCCAGGTGCCTTCGGGGTCCTCGTCGAAGCCTTGCAGGTGGCTGTCCACCTCTTCCTTGATGTTCGCTACCTCCGCGCTGGTGATGGCAACGATGAGGGAGAGCCGCTCGGGGAAGTGGCGTGAGACCGTGGCGACGCCCACGCCAGCTTTCTTGGCGATTGAGCGCATGGATACGCCCGGTCCCTCGGTGATGAGCAGCTGCCTGGCTGCTGCGACGATGGCTTGCTTGTTTTCTGCTGCATCTTGTCTCACGGCTTGCATCATATCAAACGGAACACTATGCTCCACTTTGTAAGTGAAACATCCTGTTCCGTTTGGAGGCTATGTAATGTCAGCGGTGAAAAGTCGGGAAAGAAAGCAGCCATCGGTTGCTGTGAAATCGATAGCTGCCATCGTGGGGATCCCCATCGTTATCGGTCTCATGCTGTGGGCATTCTTGGCGCCCACCTTTGCATCCGGGCCAGCCGGAGTGCCGATTGCGGTCTCTGTACCGGAGCCCATGCTCGATGGCATCTCGCAGAAGATTGAGAGCGCGGCTGGGGATGAGGCCCCGGAGATCGTCGTGAAGCACGGCGAGGCGGAGGTGCGAGACGCGGTGCTACAGCGTGAGGCTGTTGGCGGCCTCGCTATCTCTCCTCAGGGCGCGAATGCTTTCACGGCCGCGGGAAATGGTGCTCCCTACGTTGCGATGGTTGACGGTCTTGCGAGCCAGCTCGAGGCTCAGGGGATGACCGTGGAGAAGCGGGAGCTGGCACCGACGACGAAGGAGGACCCGCAGGCAAGCGGCATTGCATTGCTTGGCCTTCCGCTAGCTTTTGGTGGCATTATTTCCGCTGTCATTGCCACCTTTGCATTCCGTGGTAAGAAGTGGATCAAGATGGGAGTGCTCGTTGGTATCGCGCTGGTGGGTGCGCTTATTGCTACGTGGATGCTGCACTCGGTTTATGGAACCCTCGGTGGCAGCTTCGCTGCCGAGTGGATGGCCATCGCAGCGGGTATCCTTGCGACTTCTGCGGTAACCGCCGGCCTCGCGGGAGTGATGGGGGCCGCGGGCATCGGAATCGGTGCTGTGGCGACCATCTTCCTGGCGAACCCGCTGTCGGGTCTGGCGACGGGACCATGGCTGCTTCCTGCCGGGTGGTCGACGCTGGGGCAGTGGATGCCCATCGGCGCGACGGGCCACTTGGTCCGTTCACTGTCCTTCTTTGATGGCAATGGTGCCGTCCATGCGTGGTGGGCACTGGGGCTGTGGATCGTTGTCGGTCTAGTGTTGCTGGCCTTCGATAGGTCGCGCGCTAAGGAAGACGTTGCCGTTGAGGAAAAGGTTTAAGCAAAACCAAAAGAGACTGGATGGAGGACACCATCCAGTCTCTTTTTATGTAGTTAGAGTTTTGCCTCGATGTGCCGTGCTTGCACGGCGCTGCGCGCTGCTTAGCGTGCAGCCAGAACCTGTGCCAGCGGGTCGATGACGTGGCGGTTGGCGGAGTAGAAGGTGTTGAAGTCGTGGCGATTTGCCTTGTACTGCTCGGTGAAGGAGGCCGGAATCGTCAGGCCGTACTGGGTGGCGGTGTCCTGGATGAGGGAGTAGAGGGCGTCGGAAGCCAGCTCATCGGTGGGCTCCTCAGCGGCCTCCTGAACGGCCTGCGGGGCGTCAGCCGGAGCCTCCGGAGCGGTCTTCTCCTCGGCCGGGGCTGCGGCTGCGCTTGCATCACGCGGGGTCGGGGCGGAGTTCAGGCCCAGGCTTGCGGAGCAGGCCGGCCATGCGCCCCAACCCTGCTGTGCCAGGGTGCGCTCAGCAACAACGATCTGCTGCTCGCGGGTTGCCAGGTTAGCGGTTGGAGCGAACTCACCGCCGCCGTAGGCCTGCCAGGTCTGAGCGTTGAACTGCAGACCGCCGTGGTAACCGTTGCCGGTGTTGATGGCCCAGTTGCCGCCGGACTCGCACTGTGCGAGGCGGTCCCAATCGGAATCCGGTGCAGCGGCAGCGTTCGGTGCCATGATGGCTGCGGCGGCGCCCACGGCAACGGTGGAGGCGGCAAACTTGGTGGCGATGGACTTGTTCTTAGCGGAGTGGCGTCCCATTAAAGTATTCCTTCTCTAGGTTGTTCTTGCTTTCTCGCGCCCAGATGATGCCCAGTCCGGCATAATGTCTTGCAGTTGATGTTCATAGTCATGCACATCATATGCGGCCGCCTAGTGGAAGCCCGGACTGTGTCTGGGGCGAGACTTCCACGGCCGGCGGCCGAAGTGCCTGTGGGAAAGAGTAGCGGTTTATAACGAAACAGTCACGTTAAATGCTCCAAAACGGTAACAATCATGCCAATTTATCTATGTTTCCCCTGTTCGCGGCGGGAATGTTAGCTACATCACACGTGTTATGGGTGTGGTTGATGGGGTGAACTCTGGGGCAAGTTTCTCTGGCGGAGCGTGGGGAGGTTAAGATGTATCTCTTTATAAGTTCCACGGATAGTTCCTCCGCGCGGCCGCTTCAGTATTAATTACGCCGCGCCTCCTCGTCCCGGAATGCTTGCGGCCTATAGGCCTGGTGCATGGCAGCGCCTAAGCTTTCTAAAGAGGAGAGACGGAAAGAAAGTGAGTGAAGAACCATGCCTATCGGCAAAGTGAAGTGGTATGACGCGGACAAGGGCTTCGGCTTTGTCAGCAACCCCGGCGATGAAGACGTCTACGTTAGCCGCAACGTGCTGCCCAAGGGCGTTGACGAGCTGTATCAAGGCCAGCGAATCGAGTTCGACTTCGCTGCTGGCCGCCGCGGCCCGCAGGCGCTGCGCGTGAAGGTCCTTGATTCCCCGCGCCGCCGTACCCCGGCCCGCAAGCCGGAGGAGCTGTCGAGCATGCTTTCCGACGTCATGACGTTGCTCGAAACCCAAGTGCAGCCCGTGCTGAGCCAGGGCCGCTACCCAGAGCGCAAGACCGGCCGTCAGGTGGCTGAGATTCTGCGCGCTATTGCCAAGGACTTGGATAGCTAAGGGGCGGCCTACATTCGTAGGCCGATGACTGAAAAAGTGCCCTAGTTGCCAAAAGTTAGGCTGATTTTTCAATGATCAGCCCTAAGTTTGGCAGCTGGGGCACTTTGTCGATCGGTGGGGCGGGGCGCTACTTCTCAGCTGGCGCGTTGCCCGTGGCCTTGGACTCCTTGAGTTCTTCATCCGTCATGGTGGACAGGGACCACACCGTCTGCATCGGGGTTTCCTCGCCATTGGCATCGTGGCCAATCATGAGCGTGGAAATCTCCACCACCATCAGCTTGGGGCGCTCACCGGTGGAGGCCTCAATCGGCGGCACAGAGCCGGGGATGTCCAGCGAGGTGGTCTCGTTGGCGCCGTGAGAGGTGCTGTCATTGGCGGCCGGGTCATCATAGATGGACAGCACGGACCACTCGTGGTTAGAGATGGCCTCGGGGATCTCCAACTTCAGGGTGTCATCGGGGCCCACCGTGAGGTTGGGAACCTCGCCTTCCTTGCAGTCGGTGCCAGGCTCGCAGACGCTATAGGGTGCAACGTCAAGGGTGTCGGAGCCCACCGTGGCCGTGATGGTGACGTCCTGTGGCTCGGGGCCCGGGCGGTCATTCCTCCACTTTTGGAACAGCACCACCGCCACGACGATGACCGCCACGGCGATAATGAGCGCCAGAAACTGCAGCAGCGACTTCTTCCTTGCTTGCTTCACGGTAGCCATGGCTGAGAATCCTACTCGAAGCGCACCCGGTACAGCTCATCCCAGAGCTTGCCGGTGATCCAAAACTCGTCGGTGCCCGGGATTCGGGCAATGCCGTTGAGGACGGCGTTGGGATCCGTAGAAGGGGAATGGTTGAGGTTTGCGGTATCGATCACGGCGGTGACAGCGCCGGATTCCGGGTCGATGCGCAGGATATCCTCGCTCATCCAGACGTTGGCATAGACCGCACCATCGACGCACTCAAGCTCGTTGAGGTTATTCACGGGGGAGCCGTCGAGGGTGACTTCGGTGCGCGGGGCGAGCTCTGCGAAGGTCTTCGGATCGAGGTGGCGCAGCTTGGCGGAGCCGTCGGACATGATGAGTTCGGATCCCGCGTTGCACAGGCCCCATCCCTCGCCGTCATAGCTAGCGCGGTCCAGTTCCTCAAAGGTGGCGGAATCCCGCAGGAAAGCTGCCCCGGATTTCCAGGTCAGCTGCCAGATGCCGGCGTCGGTCTGCGTGATTCCCTCTCCGAAGAATGAGCTTTCCAGCGAGGTTTCTTCCTGTGGGGCCTCTGCACCCGGGCTGAGGCGCAGCAGCCGGGACTTGCCGTTGAGCCCTGTGCCGATCAGCAGGTTGCCATCGGGGTCGACCTCCAGGCCCTGGGTAAAAGTATCGGGCGGCAGGGGTGCGGTGTCTAGGACGGTAACGCCCAAGCGTTCTGGGGAGCGTGCGCTTGGCGACGTCTCACCGCTCCCCATCGACGAGGAGGACGACGCCGAAGAGGCTGACGACACCGAAGAGGCAGGCGACACCGCGTGATCGCCTGCGGGCTGGGAGGAACACGACGCGAGCGGTGCGAGGAGAGCGCCGGCGGAGAGAACTGCAGCTAGTGCGCGAGACGCGAGAGTGAGGTGTGGGAGGGCCATGACTGTCATTGTGCACTATGGCTTGGTGCGTGATTAATAATGGGAGGGTGACTCGCAAGAAAAAGATGCATTCCCCGCTTCTCGATTCGACCGCCGTCGACTTGGCGCGCCGGGCCGTGGAAGAGGTAGGTGAGGGGGACGTCGGCAAGCACCGCGGCGTTGCCGGAGTAGGCCGCAACGTGGCTACTCACCGTTTCGACGCCCACGTGCCGGGCTATCCGGGGTGGGAGTGGCATGCCGTCGTCGCCTGCGCGGAGGGCTCGCGCACACCGACCGTTAACGAGGTCGCGCTGGTTCCCGGCGGCCAGGCCCTCCAAGCGCCCGAGTGGGTGCCCTATTCCGAGCGCCTGCGCCCAGGGGACCTTGGCCCGGGCGACCTCATGCCGCCCGCGCCCGGTGATGAAAGGCTTGATGATGGGAAGCTTTCCGAGGCAGGCCTCAAGGAAGCTAAGGATCGCTGGCGCAAGAAGTATGGGCCGAATTCGGAGATGGCAGCGCAGGCGCAGCTGCAGTGCAAAACCTGTGCTTTCTATCTTGAGCTGATACCTAATTACGGCGTCTGTGCCAATGAATACTCGGCGGACGGGAAAGTGGTGCACGCCACCTACGGGTGCGGTGCGCATTCCGGCACGACCATCCGTGAGGAGGGATCGGAGCAGGAGCGTCCCTTTGATGATGAGAAGCCGATCTTTTAAGAGGCTCGCCTTTCTCCCCGCACGCAGCAACGACGCAGCGTGCGGGGTTTGCGTTTTAGTGCCTGGATGGAGCACCCTTAGCAGGTAAAACTTCATTTCTCTAGATAGAAGGGGCGCTCTCTCACGATGAACGCAGCTATCGATCGCTATTTCAAGATTTCCGAACGCGGATCCACCGTGGGAACCGAGGTCCGCGCCGGCGTGGTCTCGTTCTTCGCGATGGCCTACATCATCCTCCTCAACCCTCTCATCCTGGGTACCTCCGCCGATTCTGCCGGAACCACCCTGGGCATCCCGCAGGTCGCCGCCGCCACCGCACTGGTGGCCGGCGTCATGACCATTGCCTTCGGCATGATCGCCCGCTACCCATTCGCCATGGCCGCGGGCCTGGGTATGAATACCTTCGTGGCCGTGACGATGGTTTCCCTCAACGGCCTGGAATGGCGCGAGGCGATGGGCCTCGTGGTCATCGAAGGCATCATCATCGTCCTGCTGGCCATCTCTGGCTTCCGCCAGGCCGTCTTCGATGCCATCCCGGCCTCCATGAAGGCAGCGATGGGCGTGGGCATTGGTATGTTCATCGCGCTCATCGGTTTCGTGGATGGTCACTTTGTTACCCGCGTGCCGGATGCCGCGATGACCACTGTTCCGGTGAGCCTGGGCGTTAACGGCTCGATCGCTACGTGGCCGGCCTTCGTCTTTGTCGTGGGCCTGATTCTCTCCGCCTTCTTCGTCATCCGCCAGGTCCGCGGCGGACTGTTCATCGGCATCGTCATTACCACCATCATCGCCATGATCATTCAGGCACTGACCGGTTCCGAGGACTGGGGCATGGCCACCCCGGAGGTGCCCAGTTCCTTGGGTGGTCTGCCGGATCTCTCGATTGTGGGCCAGGTCGATCCGATCAGCGCCTTTACCAAACTCGGCGTGGTCTCCACGGTCTTGCTGATCTTCACCCTGCTGCTCACCAACTTCTTCGACGCCATGGGCACCATGAACGGCCTGGGCAAGCAAGCCAACCTCGTGGACGAGAAAGGCAACCTTCCGGAGATGAAGACCGCCCTGGTGGTTGAGGGCTTTGGCGCCGTTGCCGGTGGCGCCGGTTCGGTCTCCTCCAACACGGTGTTTGCGGATTCGGCGGCCGGCATCGGTGACGGTGCCCGCACCGGCCTGGCCAACGTAGTGACCGGTGTGATCTTCCTGCTGGCCATGTTCCTCACCCCGCTCTACGAGATCGTGCCCATTGAGGCAGCGGCCCCCGTCCTCGTCGTCGTGGGCGTGATGATGGCGGCACAGCTCAAGGACATCGAGTGGAACCGCATGGAGGAGGCCATCCCGGCCTTCCTGACCATCGTGGTCATGCCCTTTACCTACTCCATTGCTAACGGTATTGGTGTGGGCTTCATCGCTTATGCCCTGATGGCTACCTTTGCCGGCAAAGCCAAGAAGGTGCACTGGATCATGTGGCTCGTGGCCGCCCTCTTCGTGGTCTACTTCGCCATGGAGCCCATCAGCTCGCTGCTGGCTTAGCCCGCCTGGGGTGAGCACGCGGCCCTGTGCCTAAACTAGGGGCCATGCGTTTTGTCATCGATGACCCCACAGACCCTCGCCTGGACGATATCCGCGATCTCAAGCACGCGGACAAGTCCGGCGAGGGTTTCGTCTTTGGTGAGGGCCCACTGTGCGTGGAGCGCCTGCTCGCCTCACGATTCCCGGTGCGCTGCATCATCGGCTTTGAAGGAAAGCTCGACACTTTCCTAGCGAACCACGATGTTGGCGATATTCCCGTCTATCAGGTCACTCGAGCAACGTTGGGGGAGGTCACAGGTTTCGACATGCACCGCGGGCTGGTTGCCGCAGCCGACCGCGCAGAGGCCTGGACCGTGGATGAAGTCATTGAGGGCGCTCGCACCCTGGCCATCATGGAAGGTGTGGGTGATCATGAGAACATCGGCTCGCTCTTCCGCAACGCCGCGGGCATGGATGTTGATGGCATCCTCTTAGGCTCGGGAGCTGCGGATCCGCTCTACCGGCGCTCGGTGCGCGTTTCCATGGGGCACGTGCTGCGTTTGCCCTGGGCTCGGTTCGATGGCGGCTTTACCACCTGGCAGCGCGGGCTGGAGAAGCTGCGCGACCAAGGCTTCAGGCTGGTGTCGCTGACCCCGCATCCGGAGGCCGTGCATATCGCCGACGCCCTGGAGGGGGCGGAGAAGGTGGCGCTGCTGGTTGGCGCGGAGGGCCCAGGCCTGACCGAGCATGCCATGCGCGCCACCGATGTGAGGGCGCGTATCCCCATGGCGGAGGGCACGGATTCCCTCAACGTGGCGACGTCGGCGGCAATTGCCTTCTACGAGCGCCAGCGTTCCCAGAGGCTCCGTGACGTCGACACCGCATAGCGGCGCACGAGTCCGCCGAGGTGCTTGGCGGTGCGGACAATCTCTTCGCCGGTGGATTCCGGCTCGAGGTCGTGCTCTTCATAGTCGTCATAATCGTTGAGCCCCAGCTTCGCCACTGAGGTTGTGGCCACCTCAGCCACGGTGCGGCGCGGTGGGGGAGTATCGACCTTGGGCTCGGGGCGGCCGTCGGTGGCATAGCCCACGACGTCCACGTCTGGGCCATCTTCGCCCACTTCGATGCCCAGCCAGAACTCTTGGGCTGCCTGGGTGATGGTGAGCGGCTCGAAGGGCAGGGCAATCCCACCTGCGGGCTCGTCCATCTCCCCGGCCCAGTAAGGGGCCTCAAAGGTTTCGGGCAGGCCATGATCCTCGTAGAGGTTAAAGCGCGTTCCACACAGGGAGCGCCGCAGGCGGCTGCCCGTCCAGTGCGCAAAGCCGGCATAGCCAGTCTCTGGGTTAGAGGTGAAGGCGTAAATCTCCTCTGCCGGCACGGCCTCGCGCAGGGTGCGGGAGAGCTGCGAGAGGATCAGCTGGTCATCATGGATGATGGTTTGCACGACGGCCACACCGGGGTAGCCGCCGATGTAGAACTCGCTCGCGCCGGGTTCGGCGGAACGGTTTAGGGGGAACTGCCCGATAGGCGTTACCGGTAGGGAGGGGTTGAGTTGAGCGAGAAACTTGCGGCCGAAACCGCGGTCAGCCTTGGGCTCTCCGCGGAGAACCTCGGCGGGATCGGCGGCGGTGACGTACCAGAGAGTGAGAACGGCGCTTTGGGTATCCACGGCAGGCTACTCGTTAATCGCGGGGGCGCTTGGTAGAGGAACGAACGCCGAGCAGCACATCCTCCCAGTGCGGGGTGACGGCCTTGCGGCGGCGCTTGGCAGGCTTGGGTTCCGGATCCGGGTTCTGGAGGAAGTCCTCGTCTACGCCCGATTCCTTCTCCTCCGGCTGTGCCGCCGCGCCCTCGTCGCGGGCATCTGCGTTTTCATCGGCGCCGGTTTCGGCGGGGTGCTCCCCACCGCGCGGGGAGGGAAGCACGGAAGGCTCGGCAGTGACGTCGGCCTCCGCCTCAGTGTTCTCATTTGCGTTGCCGGTGTAGGAAGACAGTTCCGTTACGCCGGGGGCTCCAGCGCGCGCGTCCTCGTTGACCTCTCGGCCCTCGGCGTAGTCACGCCCATCGATGGCTTCGTCATAGCGCTCGCCACGGCCCACGGAGGTCAGCGAACGCACCGGCTGCACGAAGTCCGGGTCCGTCAGGTCTGCGGCCACGGAATTGCGTGCCTCCACCGTGGCCGGGGAGGACATCGTCTGCTTGAAGGTCCACTCCGCTTCGTTGGCGGAAAGCCCCGTCTTCCACGTGATGCGCAGGATCCACGGTTCACCTTGATGGCGGTAGGCGTCCCATGTTGCCTCCGACAGCGAGTGCCCACGTGCGGCGAATGCGGTGGCCAGGATCTCCCACAGGGTGAGCTTGGCCGGGCCATCCTCGCGGATGGGGTGCGCCTGCTTGGCGACGTCCGCAATGCGCGCCCGCTCCAAAAGCACCGGGTGCGCAAAAGGCTCGATGCGGGATTCCGGAACGTCGAGCTCCTCGGCGATCTCAGCGGCGCTGGCACCGGCGCGGATGCGGGCTTGAATCTCATTGGGGCGCAGGCGGATTTCTTGCGCCTGCTGCGTGTGCTGAGTCTGCGGAGAGGAAGGGGAGCCACCAGAAGATGGCATCACGGTGTGCAAACCAGCAGAGCGCGAAGCCTGTGCAGAAGTGGGGGAGGAATCGTCGGTGGCGTTCCCGGCCTCGTGCGTGGTGTGGTCGGATGCCTCTTTCGCGGAGTCGGAGTCGGCGGAGTCGGCGGGAGCGAAAAGCTCGCGAAGCTCGTCGGTGACCTCGAGGAAGAACTCCTCACCATCCTCGGCCCGGAGGACGAGCGAGGTGTCAGTTGAGTCGCTGGGTGCGAGGAAAATCTCGCGCATGATGGCGCTCCTTAGCCTGGTAGCGGACATGTGATGAAATCCACTTTACCCAGAACATGCCCCGAACTCTGGCAAGAGCGCGGGGCATGTTGTATGACTCAACAAATAGGTGCAAACAAAGTTGTTGCGTGGTGCAAGGAGTGGCGGGCGAAGGCTATCGGTTGTCCAAAACGTAATCGATAGCCTTGGTGAGCTTGGTGACGTCCGCGGAGTCGATCGCCGGGAACAAGCCCACTCGCAGCTGGTTGCGGCCCAGCTTGCGGTAAGGCTCGACGTCGAGAATGCCGTTGGCGCGCAGCGTCGCGGCAACCGCAGCTGCGTCGACGGAGTCCTCGAAGTCGATGGTGCCCACCACGAGGGAACGTGCGGCAGGCTCGGCCACGAAGGGGGTGGTCTCCGGGCGGGACTCTGCCCAGTTGTACAGGATGGAGGAGTTCTCCGTGGTGCGCTTGACCATGCCGTCGAGGCCGCCGTTGGCGTTCATCCACTGCACCTGATTCTCCAGCATGAGCAGCGTGGCCACAGCTGGGGTGTTGTAGGTCTGGTTCTTGCGGGAGTTGTCCACGGCGGTCTGCAGGTTGAGGAAGGGTGGGATGAAGCGATCGGAGGAGTTAATCTTCTCGATGCGCTCGAGGGCTGCCGGGGACATGGCCGCCAGCCACAGGCCGCCGTCGGAAGCGAAGCACTTCTGCGGGGAGAAGTAGTAGACGTCGGCATCCGACATATTCACGGGCAGGCCGCCGGCGCCGGACGTGGCGTCGACGACGACGAGCTGCTCCGCGTTTTCGGGGTTGGGGCGGGTCACCGGAACCATGGCTCCAGTCGAAGTTTCGTTGTGGGCCCACGCGATGATGTCGGCGCCTTCGGCATCAGCTGCCTTCGGATCAGGTGCGGTGCCGACCTCGGCTTCGGTGACGAGTGGGGCGTCGAGCCAAGGGGCGGCGGCTGCGGCTTTAGCAAATTTAGAGGAGAATTCGCCGAAGCTGAGGTGGGCGGATTTCTTCTCAATCAGGCCGAAAGTCGCCGCGTCCCAAAACGCGGTGGCACCGCCAAGGGAGAGAACAATTTCATAGCCCTCTGGCAGGGAAAACAACTCGGAAAGCCCTTCGCGGATGGAACCGACGAGGTTCTTGACGGCTGGCTTGCGGTGCGAGGTGCCGATGATGGTGCTGGCACCCGCGGTGATTGCCTCAATTTGGGAGGGGCGGACCTTCGAGGGCCCGCAGCCAAAGCGGCCGTCGGTAGGGAGGAGATCTGCTGGCAGGACGAGTTCTGAGTTGCTCATGTGGGCAGTGTAGCCTAATTTCGTTCGCGCATTAGATACTTTGCCAGGATTGCCAATGTTGGCAGAGTCACAGGTTTTGCTAGAGTGTGAAGAGGTTTAGATCTGTCGCGCCGGCTGCGGTCGGCGTTGAACATTGAGGAAAGGAATATACGTGGCTTCTGAAAAGAACAAGGTTGTACTGCAGTACCCCGGCGGCGAGTACGAGATGGACATTAAGCAGTCCACGGAGGGTGACTCCGGCTTCGATATTGGCAAGCTCCGTAACGAGACCGGCCTAGTCACCTTTGACCCGGGCTATGCGTCTACCGGCTCTACCGAATCCAAGATCACCTTTATTAATGGTGAGGAAGGCATCCTCCGCCACCGCGGTTACGACATCGCGGACTTGGCTGAGAACGCCACCTTCAACGAGGTGTCTTACCTGTTGATCAAGGGCCACCTGCCCACCGAGGATGAGCTGTCCAAGTTCAACACCGAGATCCGCCACCACACCCTGTTGGATGAGGACTTCAAGGCAGCCTTCAACATCTTCCCGCGCAACGCGCACCCGATGGCTGTTCTAGCCTCCTCCCTCAACATTCTTTCCGCCTACTACCAGGACCAGCTCAACCCGCTGGATGAGGAGCAGCTGGATAAGGCAACCGTCCGCCTGCTGGCTAAGGTGCCGATGTTGGCCGCTTATGCTTACCGCGCATCGCAGGGTAAGCCCTACATGTACCCGGATAACAAGCTCAACGCGCGCGAGAACTTCCTGCGCATGATGTTTGGTTACCCGACTGAAGATTATGAGGTCGACCCGATCGTGGCCAAGGCTCTGGATAAGCTCCTTATCCTGCACGCTGACCACGAGCAGAACTGCTCCACCTCCACCGTCCGCATGATCGGCTCCGCGCAGGCCAACCTGTTCGTTGCTATCGCCGGTGGTATCAACGCCCTGTCCGGCCCGCTGCACGGTGGTGCTAACCAGGCTGTTCTGGAGATGCTCGAGGATATCCAGAACAACCACGGTGGTGACGCAACCGACTTCATGAACCGCGTGAAGAACAAGGAAAAGGGCGTTCGCCTCATGGGCTTCGGCCACCGCGTGTACAAGAACTACGACCCGCGCGCGGCCATCGTCAAGGACACCGCTCACGAGATCATCGATCACCTCGGCGGCGATCCGATGCTGGACCTGGCTATGAAGCTCGAGGAGATTGCGCTGAACGACGACTACTTCGTCTCCCGCAAGCTCTACCCGAACGTCGACTTCTACACCGGCCTGATCTACCGCGCCATGGGCTTCCCGACGGACTTCTTCACCGTCCTCTTCGCCATCGGCCGCCTGCCGGGCTGGATTGCTCAGTACCGCGAGCAGCTTGAGCTCAACACCAAGATCAACCGCCCGCGCCAGATCTACACCGGCGAGACCCTGCGCAAGGTCACCCCGCGTAGCGAGCGCTAAACGGTAGCCTGAACGGTGGTCTTTAACAGGCCGCCGTGGCTTGACGTATAACCCATACGCTGGGTTTCTAGGGCCGAGCCCCGCATCTCCGCTTATACTGGGGAACGTTGTGGCTCGGCCCACGCGTATGCGGCCAGCAAAGAAGAAAATAATCCAAGGAGGATAATCCCCAATGGAAAAGCCCGTAATTGAGCCGGCAACGGAGCCTGCTCCCCAGGACCTTGTCATCGAAGACATCGTGGTGGGTGACGGTGCCGAAGCCCAGCCGGGCGGCTTCGTTGAGGTCCACTACGTTGGTGTTGACTATGAGACGAACCAGGAGTTCGACTCTTCGTGGGGTCGTGGCCAGTCCATCGAGTTCCCGCTGACCGGTCTCATTGCCGGCTGGCAGGAAGGAATCCCGGGTATGAAGGTGGGCGGCCGCCGCAAGCTGGTCATCCCGCCGGAGAAGGCTTATGGCCCGGCCGGTGGCGCACACCCGCTGTCGGGTCGCACGCTGACCTTCGTCATCGATCTCATCCGCGCCTAGGGGGAGAGGGCAAGGAAAGGGCTCAGCCCTTTCTGTTTCCCTAAACGACGCCCTGGCCGGCCGTGCACTACTGCACGGCCGGCCAGGGCGTTTCGCATGCGTAGGTTTGGGGTAAAGTGCTGAGGAGCTATGCTTCGCCCCCACAGGAAGCTAAAGTGCGGCACAATGGGGGACATGAGTGTCCCACAAACCACGTTCATTGATGACCGCGAGATGCCGCTGATGGGTCTCGGAACCTACAAGCTGCGCGGAGAGGATCTCATCCGCTCCGTGCGTGAAGCCATCGATCTGGGCTACCGCCACTTCGATACTGCGACTCTGTACGAGAATGAAGAAGAACTTGGGCAGGCACTGAATGAGGCCATGAAGGCCGGTGACGTAACCCGGGATGAGCTGTTTATTACCAGCAAGGTGTGGCACGACCACCACGGCAAGGACAAGGTTGGCCAAGCCTTCCGTGAGTCCTTGGACAAACTGCAGCTGGACTACCTTGACCTCTACCTCATCCACTGGCCGTGGCCGCAGGGTGGGCTCTATGTGGAGACTTTCGAGGAAATTGCCCGCATGCAGGGAATGGGCCAGATTGCGTCGATTGGCGTGGCCAACTTCTATGAGGAAACCTTGCAAACCCTGATTGATGAGACCGGTATCGTCCCGGTACTCAACCAGGTTGAGCTGCACCCGGGCTTCACCCAGCCGGAGCTGCGCGAATTCCACGCCAAGCACGGCATCGTGACGGAGGCTTGGTCGCCGTTGGCGCGCGGCGTTGTGCTCAACAACCCGGTGGTTGAGTCCGTCGCCGAAAAGCATGGCATCACTGCCGGACAGGCGGTGCTGGCGTACCTGCTGAGCAAGGGGATTTCTGTTATCCCGAAGTCCAGCCGCCGGGAGCGCCTTGCAGAAAACTTCGCTGCCGCAGAGGTTGAGCTTACGTCCGAAGACGTAGCGGCTCTTGATGCGCTTGATGGCCAGGAAGGCTTTGGCCGTATGTTCAAGGACCCGCGAGAGTTCCCTGGCGCCTAAAGCCGAAACACGTGGGGCGTATCAAACGCCCGCGAGCGGTGGAGCCCGCCTTCAGTGGCTTGCTCTTTCTTCTTATATCGTTAGGGGAGAGGGGTAGGACGCCGAAGGCGGGCTTTGTTGTGTGCTCAGGGGAGCGGGAATCATGAGGGGTGGGGGAGTGAAGATCTGTGAAAGACTTCTGTGAAGTTTCGGTTTGCTAAATTAGATTCTTCCTTTGGAATCTCCTGTGGGGGTGCTAGCAGCGAGATAGAAATCCCTTGTAGTTGCGGGGGTAGGGGGTAGCGAAAGTGTATGTTATTAACTTTTCTTGGCAGGATTTACAACCTTGCAAGAGTGGTTAGGTAACTTACTGTGCAAGGCAAAACGTGATTGAAGACACTACCCCTTTGTCTCTTACCGCGGTTTGTGGAGAAAAGACCCCTTGTAAGGAGAGCGACATGACTGACGCACCTGCTTCGATTAACTCGCGCCGCGAACCTACGTCGCAAGAGTTCATCGAGATGCGTGACAGCCCGCAGTTTGCCAAGCTGCGCAGCGCGTACCGCAAATTCACCTTCCCCATGACTGTGGCGTTCTTTGTGTGGTACGTCCTCTATGTGCTGGCTGCGGTCTTTGCCCCCAGCTTCATGGCCATAGAACTTGGTGGCGGTTGGAACATTGGCCTTGTCTTTGGCCTCGCCCAGTTCCTGACAACTTTCATCATTACGTACATCTACGTCAACTACGCCAACAAGAACATCGAGCCGCAAGCAGCGGCCATTCGCCAGGAACTGGAGGGCTAAACAATGCAGACCATAACCTTGGCCGCAGCGGAATCCTCCGCCGGCAACCCGATTCTGAATATCTCAGTCTTCGCCGCCTTCCTTGTCGTCACCATGTACGTGGTGCTTCGCGCCGGCAAGTCCACGAAGGAAGCCTCTGACTTTTACACCGGCGGCGGTAGCTTCTCCGGCCGGCAGAACGGCCTTGCTATCTCTGGCGACTACCTGTCCGCCGCGTCCTTCCTGGGCATCGTCGGCGCCGTTGCGCTCAACGGCTACGATGGCTTCCTCTACTCGGTCGGCTTCTTCGTCGCCTGGCTCGTTGCTCTAATGCTCGTCGCCGAGCCGATGCGCAACGTCGGCCGTTTCACCATGGCGGACGTGCTGTCCTTCCGTCTCAAGCAGCGCCCGGTGCGCGTGGCGGCGGCAATCTCGACCTTGTTCGTGTCGCTGTTCTACCTCATCGCACAGATGGCCGGCGCGGGCTCCCTCGTGGCCGTGCTCCTGAATATTCACGACTTCAAGTGGCAGGCCGTCGTCGTTGGCATCGTGGGCATCCTCATGATCGTCTACGTTCTTGTCGGTGGCATGAAGGGCACGACCTACGTGCAGATGATCAAGGCCGTGCTCCTGGTCACCGGTGTGGTCATCATGTGCATCCTCACCTTTGTCTTGCTGAAGGGCGGCTTCAGCGCCCTGTTTACCCAGGCGATTGATATGCACGCTAATTCCGAAGCAATCAAGGAAGGCGGCTACGAGGCTTCCCAGATCATGGAGCCGGGGCTGAAGTACGGCAAGAACCTCACCACGAAACTCGACTTCATCTCCCTGGGTATTGCCCTCGTTCTCGGTGTTGGTGGCCTGCCGCACGTTCTCATGCGCTTCTACACGGTGCCGACCGCGACCGAGGCTCGCCGCTCCGTTACCTGGGCCATCGTCATCATCGGTGCCTTCTACCTGATGACCCTGGTTCTGGGCTACGGCGCTGCCGCCCTCGTTGGCCCGGACCGCATCCTCGCCGCACCGGGCGGTGCGAACTCCGCGGCCCCGCTGCTGGCGTTGGAGATCGGTGGCTCCATCTTCATGGCGGTCATCTCCGCGGTGGCCTTCGCTACCGTTCTGGCTGTTGTCGCCGGCCTCGCCATCACTGCTTCGGCTTCCATCGCGCACGATATCTACCACTCCGTCATCCGCAACGGTGAGTCCACCGAGGCTGAGCAGGTTCGCGTTTCCCAGATCACCGTGGTCGTCCTGGGCATTGTCTCCATCATCCTGGGCATTCTGGCCATGACCCAGAACGTTGCCTTCCTGGTGTCCCTGGCCTTTGCCGTGGCTGCCTCCGCCAACCTGCCGACCATCCTGTACTCCCTGTACTGGCGTCGATTCAACACCGCAGGTGCCGTGGCGTCGATGTACACCGGTGTTATCTCCTGCTTGGTACTCATCTTCCTGTCCCCGGCAGTCTCCGGTACCCCGACCTCGATGTTCCCGAACGCTGACTGGTCCATCTTCCCGCTGTCCTCCCCGGGCCTGGTCACCATCCCGCTGGCCTTCTTCGCCGGCTGGATCGTTTCCATCATGACCCCGCCGGACAACCTAGAAGAACTGTCCGCCGAGATGGAGGTTCGCTCCCTGACCGGCGTGGGTGTTGAGGCTCCGGTGGATCACTAAAACGCCTCAATCACACCGTTTCAGGCGGTAGAGAGTAGAATCAAACATCGTGTTTTACTCTCAGCCTTCTCACAGGGCGGCGTCAGTGCGAGCTGGCGCCGCCCTTCTGGCGTGCGTACTCGGTGCAGCCTCTCTCGTTGCGTGCTCGCCAGCGCACGAAGAAGACTCCATGGCCGGCGGTTCAGCGCAGACCAGCGCACGCAAACCTGGCCCCATCACACATCGGAAAGGCCAGCTGCAGCTGGCTGCTGTCCCGGACTCAGTAGGTCAGTTCCTCAAGGGCGATGAGTCCAAGGCCATCACGTATTACCGCATTGAGACGGGCATGCACATGGGCTCGACCACTGAACACCAGCCGCGCTATGCGCTGAGCTTGATTAAGCTCTACATCGCAACCTACGTGCTGGAACGCGGGTCTTTCGAGGACAAGTACCTAGCGTTGGATATGGTTGCTGATTCCTCTGACGAGAGTGCCGCACAGCTCTTTGAGAAATATCCGCGATCCATCGATGCCATTGCTAAGGAATATGGCTTGGAGTCCACGTCCGCGGGGGAGGACTGGGGGCATTCCATGACCTCTACGTACGACGTTGTGAGGTTCATTGTTCAGCTCATGGAGGATGATCCGACCCATCCTGTGCTGGTAGCTATGTCCCACGCCGATGCTGTATCTGCCGACGGATATCAACAGAACTATGGCACCGCGAAGCTGAGCGACGTCGTGGGCTCTAAGTGGGGATGGTCGGACAGCAAGGATCGTCATTCCTCGGTGTCTTTTGGAGAGAACTTTGTCGTGGCTGCATCCATCGAAGGAAGCGCTCAGGAACTCACGTCTTATGTACGCAAGGAGATCACCGGTAAGAACCTGGTGAAGGGCAACAACCTGAACAAGGAGGCGCTGGCTAATCCTGGTGCTGTTGCCACGCGCTTGACGACGTCCAGCGCTGCGCCCACTGCGACCTCCACGACAGCGACGCCGGCTGCCGCGACATCTTCGGAGCCGTCTTCTTCTGCGCCGTCCTCTCAACCAACGTCTAGAACGTCGGCCTCGAAGACCTCTGCGGCACGGTAGGGGACTGCGCCGCAGCAGGGCATTTAGCCCATGGACTTGCGCACGGTGTTGAGGATATCCACCGCGCCGCGGACTTGGTCATTGCTGATGGAAGAACCAGCAATGGTGATGCCATCGCTGCTCACACTGGAGCCGCGACCAGTGGGATCCGGCAGGGTGATGTTGGGCAGCGGGATGTTGTCCGGCACGCTCGGGATGTCCTTGACCTTGGGCGGTGTCACCGCGCCTTGGCCCGGGGTCCACTGACCCCAGTCATTGGCGTAGACGGTGTTAATATCGCAGGTCACGCCGTCGATGGTGGCCTGGTTCTTGGCTTTTTGGTGGATGGTGGTGCGCGGGTGAATCTTGCCGCCCGAGCCCCAATCGTGCATCCAGTAGAACTGGCCAATGTGGTCGTTGACGCACCAGTCGATGACGTTGTAATTGCCGTACACGCCGGTTTGGTAGCCGGCCGCGCTCAGCGCCGTCGAGAAGGCCTTGAGGTAGGGGCGGATTTGGTTCTCATACTGGGCGCGGGTGGGGTTGTCATCGATCGCGATGTAGATTGGGCGGCCCGTCGGCCCGCCAGCGGCCTTGTGAATAGCGATGGCCTGCGGGGCGTGGACGGCGGCACCCGCCGCACCGTTGAGCCAGTCGGCGGTCTCGGCGCGGCCGAACTGGTAAATGGAGGCGGTCTTCAGGCCGACAGCGGCATTGGCCTTCGTTTCCGCCAGCGTGACGGGTTTGCCCTGCATCCAGTTAGCGCCGGGGCGGCGCTGGGAAACATAGCGAATGGCGCCGAGGTGGCCGGCGGCCTTGATGGCGCGCGCAGAAGGGACACCGGCGGAGAAGTCAATGATGGTGCCCACAGCTGGACCCACGGCGAGCGCAGCGGGTGCTTGGCTGCCGATGGCACCGGCGGTCAGCGCGAGGGCACTGGCTTTGATAAGGGAACGGCGGGACAAAGACATGATGGAGTTCTCCTAGCGAGGGTCAAGTGGGCTGACAAAGATGGGGCCGAAGAAAGTATCTGAAGTCACTTTAGCCACGATGGTCTAAAATTGCACCACAATTAGTATGGGTGGGTGCACAGGTGCGCCTCGCAGAGCCATAAACGTGCACGGAGCCCCAT
The DNA here is from genome assembly GCF_053480195.1 of Corynebacterium guaraldiae. Taxonomy (NCBI): domain Bacteria; kingdom Bacillati; phylum Actinomycetota; class Actinomycetes; order Mycobacteriales; family Corynebacteriaceae; genus Corynebacterium; species Corynebacterium guaraldiae. The sequence continues at coordinate 26,146 of NZ_JBRBAU010000020.1, forward strand.
AAGACGGAGGAATAAGTATGGCTGAAGAGCTGAGAATGCGTTTCATTCAGGGCGACAGCGTGTTCCGGCTGAACCACCAGCAGTTCAGCGATGCTGAGGTGCAAGCGGTGCTTCAGGGTTACATCGAGAACTGCCGTCGGAACTCTCAGTGGATCCTCGATACCCGTGAAGAAGGAAACACCCTCGTGGTGGAGCATCTTTTCCCCGCGGAAGAATTCATCGAGGCGAATAATGGCCGCCTGCATATCGATGAGGCTTTCGTCGAATCACTGCCCCTGACGTACCCGATCGTGTTTGAGATCCGCTCGGGCTACCTGCGCATCCACAAGCCGCTAGCCAATAAGTACGGCGCTCTCCTGTCTGACTTCATTCGTGGCTTGTGGGAAGTGTTGCTGCAAGGTCAGATGCACTACCTGTGGGATCACGGCTTTGCGCAGTGTGGTGGTGTGGGAACGATACAACTCAACGCCTATGGGCTGCTGGAGCCGGACGAGCCGCTCATTGGGTTTTACCGGGTAGACGTCGATATGCAGCACGAGGCCTGGGTGTACATCACCCCGCAAGGGCTCATCCTGGTTTTCGACGATGACGACGTCCTTGCCTTCGACAAGGTGGACATGCGCAATCCCTCGATTCCTTCAGGAGTCTTTTCTTTTAGCATGCTCAAGGCTGAGGTGGTTGGAACCGGCGGCGGCAAGACTATTAAAACCTCAATGAGTCCAAAGGATCTTGGGGAACTGGACCAGGCTCGGACGGATATCCGCACCATGTTGTCCTCGCCACACCAAGGGCAGCCGCGCCGTATGGTGGATCCGAACCCGCTTCCCTGGATCGTGGTGGACGGCGAAGAGCTGGGCTATATGGCACAGGCGGATCTGGAGCGCTACCGCCGCCAGCGCTCCGATGCCGGGCACAACCCATTCGGGGATGGCTCCCACACTATGCAGCAAGCCATGGACAACCCCTTCGTTGAATCGTGGGAGGAGAACCCTTCGCGCGACGATAACCCTTTCGCTTAAAGCGCTCTAAAGGCGCTTAAAGCGGAGTGGGCTTAGGGCTGGGTCGTGCGGAACGTGACGTTGGTGGGGTTTTCTACCGTGCGGGAGACGGTGCAGTCCTTCTCGTGGGAGATGCGCACGAGGCGCTCCACCATGGACTGGGCCTGACGGCCGGCATCGGTATCGGGGAAGCGGAGGGAGAATTCCACGTTGACGTCGCTAAGCCTTGAGGCGCCGTCCTCGTTGACGCGGGTGCCTTCTACGTGGACGTCGAAAAGCTCCGGCTCCGTGCGCCGGGAGGTGACCACGTCGACGTCCACGGCCGAGCAGCCCGCCACGGCAGCGAGCAACAGCTCGACCGGACTTAGCAGTCCGTCGCCCGTGCCGAATTCGAGGGTCGCGCCCGCAGTGTTCGTGGCGCGGTAGCGACCGGTATCAACGCGGGTGACGTCGACGTTGTATTTCTTAGTGATATTGCTCATGAGCGTTCATCCTAGCGGCGGGTAATCATTTAAACGTGCGTTCATGCGGTCGTTACGTGAGGGAAAGCTATGGAGAATACATTTCTTATGTCTCTTTTGGCTTTATTCACTGTGATTGGAAGATCTATGACTTCTCGCCGCCTGCTCGGCACCGTGGTCACCGCCTCGGTGGCCGGTACGTTCCTCGTCGTCCCTGCCTCCGCCGCTGAACCAGCAGAAGGCCTGGGCTCGCGTTTTAGCATCGGCGTGTTGCCGGATACCCAGTTCTATTCTCGTTACTCCACTCCGGAAACTGGCAACCTGGCCCAGGCGCGCTATGGCAGTGAGCCTTTCAAGGCGCAGACCGAGTGGCTGGTGAAGAACCAGCAGGCGCTCAACATGGACTTTGCTACCCACCTCGGTGACGTGGTGGACCAAGCGGACGTCGAGGGCGAGTGGAAGGTTGCCGACGAGGCCATGAAGGTCCTCGATGATTCCGACCTGAACTACTCCATCCTGCCGGGCAACCACGACATGATTGAGGATAAGTCAGCGCACCCGTACGACGTCTACTTCAGTGCCGAGCGCGCCAAGACCGCCAACCCGGAAACCTTCCAAGAGCGCCACACCGCGGTCAACAATGACTCCGAGTACCACATTTTTGAGGCCGAGGGCCAGAAGTACCTGGTCCTGGCGCTGGGCTGGCGCGCGGATGATGCGGCTCTGGAGTGGGCGCAAGGCGTTCTCGATGCGCACCCGGACCTGCCGGTCATCCTCACCAGCCACGAGGTGCTCAACCTCGATGGTGCTGGCGAGGTTTTCTACTCCGATGACTATGGCCAGGGCCTGTGGGACAAGTTCATTAAGAAGAACGACCAGATCTTCTTGACCATGGGCGGCCACCACCACGGCGCGGGCTACCGCGTGGACAAGAACGATGCAGGCCACGACGTCATCGGCATCCTGCAGGACTACCAGATGGCTTACCAGGGCGGTAACGGTCTGCTCGGCGTGCTCGAGTTCGACCTGAGCGGCAATGAGCTGGAGATGACCGCCCTGTCCCCGTGGGTCGCGCAGAAACCAGCGAAGGAGCTCACGCAGTTCGACAAGCTCATCCTCTACGGCACAGGCGATAGCTATCACGTGCCGCTCAACTTCAAGGAGCGTTTCGCTGACTTCGCCCCGGACTGGACCATTGGCGATGAAAACGACCCGGACCTCGGTCAGAAGGCCCGCGACATCGCTGAGGAAGGCTACACCCCGTACACCATCCCGAAGGACCAGCTGCCGGAGGGCCCGAATGACTTCGTGAAGTCCGACAAGACCGTCTTCCACTGGCGCCCGGGGCAGACCAAGAACACGGACGGCAAGCAGCTTGCCGACGGCGACGTGGCCACCGAAGGCGCAGTCATTCCGGATGTCTTCGGTGCTGATGGTGCCGGTGACCTCGTTCGCGAGGGTGGTCCTTCCAACACGGGTGAGCGCATCACCTACACCAAGGACCACCACCCGTTGTCCTCTGATTCTGGCTCCCTCTACTGGTCCGACCCAGCTGGCAAGCTCGCGATGGCAGAGTTTCGGTCCAAGGAAGGCGCGGAGATCAACAAGGTCGATACCTCCGAGGGCTACACCTTTGAGTCCTTCGTGAAGATTCCGAAGGACTTCAACGGCTCTGAGCACGGCTGGGGGAGTGCGCTCTCCCGCGACTCCAGCATCGCCGAGCTTGTCGACGGATCCGAGGACACCGACCCCACCGTCATGTTCGGCATTTCTAACCTCCGTGAGCTGCGCTGGTGGGCGGAACCGAAGGAAGGCGAAGGTTCGACTGTCTGGTCCCACGAGGTTCCCACCGAGGAGTGGATGCACATCGCCGTAGTCAACAAGCCGGATTCCGACACCGTAGAGATGTTCATCAACGGTGCACCCATCCTGCGCAACGCCAAGGGTGCTGAAGGCCTCCTCCCGCGCGACCTGCAGTGGGTTATGGGCGCTGGCTTTGATAGCCGCAAGCCGCAGGACCCGTGGTACGGCTGGATTGGTGAGACCCGCCTGACCCAGGGCGTTCTGGACTCCGACGAGTGGCTCACCGCGCGCCCGGCCGTGAAGGAGGAAGAGCCGTCGAGCTCCACTACGACGCCTACCGAGCCGACCAAGCCTTCTAAGCCGACCAACACGAAGGAGCCTTCTGCCGACGATATGGCTGCGGCCTTCTTCGCAGGCTCCAGCCGTGGCGCGAAGGTTATCCTCCCCATCATCGCCGTCATTGCAGTCGTCGGCGGTGCCGCCTACGGCCTCATCCCGACCATCAACCGCATCTTCGGTCTTAACATCCCGCAGCCGAAGCTGCCGCAGATCCCGGGTCTGAACTAGTTACCGTTCACCCTCCGTCCCCCGACTCACATTGAGGCGGGGGTTTTCTATTGTGATGGCCCTGGGCGGATTTTAGCGGGTTAAGGGTCAAAATGTGTGTCTGGCTCGGCGTGTCGCTGGGGTTAGATTTGGCCTTTTTGGATGCCGATTGAGTGGGTGTACTCGGTGTCGATACCGTTGTCGTAGAGGGCTGGTCGTCCTGTTTCGTGGTCGGCTTGGTTCTCGGTGTGGGTCAGGATGGATACTTTGGCGAGTTGGTCCTGGCCCCAGTGGGACTGTCTGGCGATGCGTAGTGGATCGTCGGGCAGTTCTGTTTTTAGGTACAGCCACCAGTCCAGCATTTTGCGCTGGTGTTCATTTGTTCTGCCCCGGTGAGCACGCGCAATCTCTTTCAGGCGAGCGTTAATCCCGCCTTCAAGACTGTTGGTCGTAGATTTGATGCGGGCAGGTTCTAAGACGCCTTTAGGTTGATTGATGTAGACAAAGAGCATGCCTTGGCGCCATAGATGGTTCAGACTGTTGTAGGCCTTTCGCACGTTGGAATGTGTCCATACCCATGTCCAATTTCCTGTATCAGGGTCTTTAACCCTGGTCCTCTCGTCCATCCACCTGCGGTAGACAGTGTTGAAGTTATGGAGCAATACACCCCAGTCAGCTACCTCACGCGCAGGGATTTTTCGTTTTGGTTGATGCGCTTAGATAGCACCTGGGTGCCGTCGATATCTAAGACGCAAGCGTGGTGAAAGTATTTACCGACGTCCATGCCGATGACATAGTCGTAGGTCATGCCAGACCTCCTAGCGAATTGAATGAGTATGGGACTTATTTCATCGCTGTGAAGCGTCCTGGGTTTAGTTCCTACCTCAGCTAAGGAAGGATTGAACTATGCCTAGAAAGTATTCCGTTGAGTTCAAGGAGAAGGCGGTCCATCAGATCATCGAAATGGTCCGCCTGGAGTCCTGC
>NZ_JBRBAU010000021.1:0-29654 GCF_053480195.1 Corynebacterium guaraldiae
GGGTCGGTCGAGTTCCGCTGCGAAAAAAGCCGAAGCAGTCTTAAGAATCCCGTTTGCTCGCTTCAGCTCACGGTTTTCGCGGCGCAAACGCTTGAGCTCTTCTTCCATCGTTTCGCCACCTGAAGCGTCAGAGTCATCACGTACTGAAGCGCTGTCACGGTACCAAGCCCGCAACGTATGGTGAGATACTCCAAGCAGCTCACCGACCTCCGTGTAGGCACGTTGCAGTGAGCAGGACTCCAGGCGGACCATTTCGATGATCTGATGGACCGCCTTCTCCTTGAACTCGACGGAATACTTTCTAGGCATAGTTCAATCCTTCCTTAGCTGAGGTAGGAACTAAACCCAGGACGCTTCAATAGTCCGGTGTTTTCGACCTACTCATCGCCTAGAACCGCCACAGGAATACTGCGCTTATTGCGAGAAGCCATCTGGTCAACACCGCTGTGTTCATTGTGCCATCCCGACGGGAGGGTAAACGCCATCACGGACAGCTCTGAGCTGCGCACTCACGCTGCTATAAACAGCGAGCTTTGACCCAATACTGCGCTTGCCTACCCTTCAATCGCTCATGCAAACAGCCCCACTGCGGATGCAATGGGGCTGTTCTGTAGTGCTCTGCCTGAGATTTCTCTGCTCAGGCTGGAACTACGAGTTGGTCTTAGCGGTTAGCGCGCCACGGAATGCCTTCCTTGGGCAGGTAGCCCAGCAGGTAGAGGTAATCAATAGCGCCGAAGATGGAAACGATTAGACCGCCACCGAGAATCGCTCCAAGGAATGAGTAACCAACAGCGGAGGACATATCAGCGTCTTCGCCATCTTTACCATCTTTGCCGTCGACGCCATCGCGGCCGTCCTCACCGTCGCGACCATCGCGGCCATCCTTGCCGTCAAGCCCATCGCGGCCGTCGCGACCGTCACGGCCATCCTTGCCGTCGGCGCCGTCCTTGCCGTCGCGGCCGTCGCGGCCGTCCTCACCGTCACGGCCATCCTTGCCGTCGGCGCCGTCCTTGCCATCACGGCCATCGCGACCATCGCGGCCGTCCTCACCGTCGCGACCATCGCGGCCATCCTTGCCGTCGGCACCGTCCTTGCCATCACGGCCAGGCTCCCCGTCTTCACCGTTATTATCCTCATCATCGGAATCTACAGGGGCCGAGGTAGTGGAAGCAGGCTCGGATTCCTCCGTCGGATCCTCAGGTTCGGCCGCCTCGGACTCAGTAGATTCAGGCGCAGTCGACTCTGCGGACTCAGAAGCCTCATCTGATGCGGAGGGTTCACTCGACTCAGAAGGCTCAGTGGACTCGGAGGGCTCCTCGGAATCAGAAGGCTCGGCGGACTCGGAAGGCTCGGCGGACTCGGAAGGCTCAGAGGACTCGGTTGTCGAGGTGGAATCCGGCGCTTCGTCGCTGACCTGCTTGCCATTGAGCATGTCCGCACACTTCTGTCCAGCCGGTGCGTTAACCTCGGCCAACGCAGAAGCCGCGGTCGAGATACCAGACAGGGTGGACTCAATTTCCTTGCGCTGAGTATCGCTCAGCTTCAAGTCCTTAGCGGCACTAGCGCCCGGGAAAAGGCCAGCAATCGTAACGGCGGCATTAAAAACCTTCAATACGGTAGCGACTCCAGTACCGAAAGCACCATCAGCAAACTTGATGAGCCCAGAGACGGTCTTCTTCGCCGCATCCGGGTTCTTCAAATCGACATCAGCATCGGAGTTCTCGATCTTTGCGATAGCCATGCCCTGCGCACGTGCGAGGTCCCACGTGACATCCTTGTCTTTCTCGCCTTCACGGACCATTTCAGCGATCCGCTCCCACGAGCTTGCGCCAATCTTCTTGATGAAGTCCGACGGGACGAGATCGCCGACAACAGGAATAACTTCCCATACGGTCTGCAGCAGCTTGTTGCCGCCATCATAGAATGCACGAGCTAGGTCGAGCTTGCGCTCAAGAATCTCGCCTTCCTTACCAGGAGCATCAGAAATCTCACAGACCAGCTTGCCGTCCTTCTCGACGACCTTGATCGAAGCGTCAGCCGTCGATGCTTCAGTGCTCTTCAGCTCATCAAGCGTCGTCGGTTTGCTGTTTTCCGCGTCATAAAAGCTGATGTCGTTGTTGCGAAAGTCGCGGTCAAGCTCTTCAATCGCGTTATCACCAGCGTTGTCTTCATCAACCAGGTTGCCGTCTTCGTCGAAGGCAGTGCCGTTGACATCAAGAGTGCCAGTGCCATTCTCCTCATGAACGAAGGAAGATTCTGCCGGTTCCTCTACCGCAATTGCCTGAGGAGCAACGATAACGGAGGAAAAGGTAGCCACTGCCGCTACAGTGGCGACAATGCGAGAGCGAGTAGGGCGCATAGTTAGTCTTTCTTAAACTGAAGTGAAAACCCGCTTAGCCTTATAAGGCTTGCGATTAAGGTTCGGACGTGGCCACCATACAACCTGCAGAGTATATTTTCTACACTTGAGCAACTACTTGCTACCCCCATTCAGAGACACCGGCCATCGACATCTTTGCAGTTCACGCCGTAAACATTAGTCGCTCCAGACCGATTTCTACCCCCTTCACGCAATGAATGCGCCCAGCCAAAGCCCACGTCCACACCACCCCGACAAGGTGCAGCCACCCTCAGATATTGACAAAAGAATCCCCACTTTCACTCTAAGAAAGTGGGGAGGAATATGATGCAAATCACTCTCAGTTGAGCATCCCGCACGCTCATTTCACTGAACTAGCCTGCCATGCCATTGAGGCTTCGCATGATGCCGCCGAGTTCGATATCCATATACTGAGTCAGAATTTCAAAAATAAAATCGGAATTATACCCACGCAATGGCCCGTTGGTGCTCAGCATGGCAAGACCGTGGGCGCCAGCCCACACTGAAATCACTAATGTAAAAAGAACCCATGGAGTGCGCGGCCCGTCCACCCCATCGATAGCCTCGCGCACGAGAGACATAATGAACCCAAAGGCTAGGCCGAACTCGCTGAAATCACGTTGAAGCTCGACCGCTTTATTCGCGTTTGGCAGGAAGTCATCCTCGAATGACATGGGCACAATCGGGCCGGATGCGATCTTAATGAGCGCCTCAAATCCTTGCGGGTCATGCAAAGCATGTGAGACATATCCATAGCCCGTAGCTTTGATCTTCGACACTGCGCTAGCGTCCTGCGGCAACGCGGCTACCTGACGGTAAATGAACTCGTAGCTGATTTTGTCCAAATAGCGCTCCAGGAAACTTGCCAGCTCTTGGTCGCTTTCAATAAGGTGTTCAGCCTCTTGGACGCTAAGCCCTGCTCGTTTTGCGGCGCCACCGATATGCAAGCCAGTCACGCCGTGGTCGAGAGCCTCCTCCACAGCACCTCGGAGCAGAGCTGTTCGCTGCTCATCCTCTGTGCTTCGTGGAAAATCCTCTGCTTTGGTCAGGAGTGCTTTGGGTTGTTCCCCTTCCAACCCATAAGGCTCAGTGCGTTCAATACGCTCACCCCTAAAGAAGGGATAGAGACCAACGCTCAGCGTATCCATAACAGCACTAAAGGTTTGCTTTTTCGCCGCTGGCGAGAGGTAGCGCAGAATCCCTTCAGCTGCAAGCTGTGTAACGCCGTGTAGGTGGGAAAATATCGACAGAGCGGAGAGTAGCGTCCCATAGGCATCGAGCTCCGTGCCACCGGATTCTTTAATAGCGTCTTTAGTCAGGTCAAAAAGAATACGCATAATGGGGCAGGTGTCAGCCTCTCCATCACGGCTAGCAAAGTCCTCAGCCGTCAATCCCGTGCGGGGAGAAGCGTAGACAGCAGTAAAAGCCGCAAAAGAGGATGGGTCCTCGACCGCAAAAGAAAAGTAGGACAGCGCGGTCGCACGAAGCTTATCTACCGCGGTCGCATTCTCGGGCAATCCTTGTAGGTGCAAATCAATAGTTGACGTCAGCGCATCATTGAGAGAGTGCTTAGTTGCCTCGACGAGTTCCGCTTCGGAAGCAAAAAGTGCCTGAGCTTCCGCAAGAGGCACATCAACCTGGTCAGCAACTTCCCGAAGGCGCACTTCATCGATGCCCGCCTTAGCAATGACCCGGCCAGCTTGCTCAATCAGAAGCTGCTTAAAGGGCTGGCTACTTTGTTCCACACCTACTGAAGTATTCACAGTGTTCAGCCTACCTAGGAAATGGCCGATTTTATATTCATAAACACAACATAGGAGGATTTAAAGGTTTCTCTCAGATTCCTTTTCTCTATCAACTCGCCCATATTATGTCCCAGCCAAAGCCAACATATACATTGCTACAAAACTTATACAGTCCTGCCCACATCGTGGACAGGACTTATAGAGCGCGCCTAGCGTGGCATTTCAGAGGCAGTGGGCTCTTATTCCTGCAACGTCAGGTTCCCAGGCACACTGCTTCCGCACTCAATCTTTAGGACTTAAGCGCCCTCGTTACCGATACGATCATCGAGCTGGTCGCGAGCAGAGTCAATCTTGTCGGCCTTATCTTCGCCGAGCTTACCCTTAGCAAGATCAGCGCCCTTGTCCAGTGCGCTGTCCGAAACCTGCTCGCCCTTATCGGAGTTCAGCGCGTCCTTTGCCTTGTCAAAAATACCCATTCCTACAATCCTTTCGTTACTTCTACTCTTTCTAAGCGTGCTAGCTACCAACGTGTCGATACGCCTGCGGCTACAACCGATCAGTAGGCGTGAACCCCATCGATCGGCTCCGCACACTACGAACAAGTGCACTATCGACCGCTGCATTCACGTTGCGAGCCATCACGAGACTCCACCGTACCGACGGTCCAGAGTCTTCGCCACACGAGTTATTAATCACCCTAGTTATGAGACGTACCGTTCCCACACAAAGCAGCACTCTAAGAATTCTTAGGGTCGGCGCATCCGTTTACCCCCTCCACCTACCCCTTTTCGTTCAACAACTTGCTAAAAGCAGGCGCGCTTTCGTTGGCATTGCTGTGCACTCTAGGACACACTTCTTTGGCTGCGCTCCGCGCTCAGTTCTTTGCGCAATAATTAACGCACATGCCCTCGTCCGTAGATCAATCGCCAAAGTACAAGCCTGCCCACAATGCCTTCTCCTCATTCTGAGCCAACTCCCCGACCCGCTACACAACCTGATTCTTCGACGCCCTCTCGTGGGTTAGAAATACCCACAAGCGATGACTCAGCCTTTGGCTTAGTGTGGCCGGGAAAGAATGCTGCCGCTGCGCTTGCTGCCTCTCAAGCTGCGGGGAGGCACACGTTGATAAGCGGATCGGATTCCACCACCAATTCAGTCACCGTGGCCGATAATCTATCCGCGCTCAAGAGCTTTGTTGCCCGCGGTATGAAAGCCGACGTCATCTATATCGACCCGCCGTATAACACCGGCAAGGATTTTGTTTATCGCGACAACTTCCGCCAACGGCGAGAAATGCGCTCAGAGCACTTTGGTCAATGGCATGCCGAATGGCTTTCTATGATGCTTCCACGACTGATCCTTGCGCGTGAAGTACTCGCAGACACAGGATTCATCGTGGTTTCGATCGGCGAATCAGAGTGTGCCCATGTACGCCTCCTCCTCAACGAGGTATTCGGTGAGGATTGCTTTGCAAGCCAGCTCATTTGGAAAAAAGGCGGTACTGGAAAGAATGATTCAAAATATGCCGTCCAAGAGCACGAATATGTCCTTTGCTACGCCAAATCTCCGGAAAACTCCGGGTTCAATGTTGATCTAGGGGCGCAGACATCGACCCGCTACAACCATCGCGATGAGAAGGGTAACTATTCCCTCGTTCGCCTAGATTCCAAGACCTTGGGTTATCTACCAAGCCTCGACTTTCCCATCGTCGGTCCGAATGGTGATAAATACTGGCCTCATCAACCCGACGGGAAGTCGAAGGTCGCGCGCTGGCGTTGGGGGCGGGACAAAGTTGATAAGCACTATGACGACCTGGTTTTCAGACGCGGCTTTGTCTATACCAAGAACTATGAAAAGAAGGGTGCGCGCCCACGCTCCATACTGGACGGGGAACGATTCGGTGTAACCCGTACAGGCCGTCGTGACGCTGAAGAGGCACTCGGCGTTAAAGGCGTATTCGATTTTCCCAAACCAGTGCGGCTTATCAAGCACCTCATCGCAATCGCCGGCGGCCCCAACGCGGTAGTCCTCGACTTTTTTGCTGGCTCTGGCACCACCGCGCAGGCCGTCGTCGAGCTCAATCGCGAGGATGGCGGCCAGCGCTCCTTTCACCTCGTACAGATTCCGGCCCCCACGGAAACCACCAGTGCCGCGCACCAAGCTGGGTATGAAACGGTGGCAGACATCTGCTTAGCGCGGGTTCGCTCCCTCGGCATCCCCTTTAATCACTACACGCTCAGCGAGTAGTCCACGAAGGAATCAATCCTAGGCCACTCCGTGTTCCTCGGTGTCTGCAGGCCGGCCGGGGATACCGAAGAAGTCTAGTACCGCGTCGGTGGCAAAACCTTTACCCACCTCAGTTTTCGTAGCGTTGTTTCCACCAGGCCAAACGTGGGATCCGCCTTCGATGCGAATGTGCTGCAGCGGTGCTTGGCAGGCAGTCCATGTCTCTCTGGTGGCACCGTTTGTGAGACGTACGGACTCGACGTCGCCACGACACTTGTTACGACGCTGATGCTGCCCGAGCACTTCTGCGACCGAAGCATAAGCAGTCTCGTGCCGCACGCCGCCTTCATAGTTGACAACGGGGTCTTTTGTACCGTGAATATCCAAACGGCCAACAGGTTTTTCTGAGCAATCCGTATGGATGCCTTCGTAATAAGCCGCCGATACAGTAGCTACCGAACGAAACGTCCCCGGCATACGGCAGGCTAAGAATGCCGCGAATCCTCCTCCATTGGACAGGCCCGCAGCGAAGATAGCGTTATCGTCTACCTCATAGGTAGCGCGCAGGCTGTCCACGATTGCTCGCACGAATTCTAGGTCTTCTTCCGCGCTGGTAGCAGCATAAGGTGCAGGAGCCCACGCCGCATTTTCCCCTGCAGGGTAGGCGACTATGGCGTCAGCCGCATCAAACTGGCTGTATTGCTCCATGTTTTCCGGAGAATCTGTATAACCGTGGAAGGACAACAGGACCGGCCAGGATCGATCTGCAGTGTAGTTTTCGGGCACATGAAGAAGAAAACTACGTCCGGAGGCCAACTTCATTTTTTTCGTGTGCCCGGGGTCGGGGCCAACGAGCATAGGGGCGACGGGAAAACCGAGGTCACTGGTCCACTCTGCTGTCGATGGCGAAGTAGTCGTGTCTTCTTCAGGCGAGCTGCACGAGACCAGCGCCATGACGCAAGCTGCAGTCGTCATGATCCCAGCAAGCGTGCGCGCACACCGCAGCCATGCTGCGGAATCTTCACTCATCATTCGCCTCGCCACGCTCGCCCTCGGGAAAATATCCTCGTCCACCTTAAAACATCCCACCGACATCCACGAACCTGCAGCGCCACGGTAGATTTAGGAGCATCATGAGCCCAACTCCTTCCGAATCAACTGATTCCGCCAGCGCCTCAGCCCCCTTCCCAGTTCCCGAGCACTACCCCAGCTATCGCCCGGCTTCGGGGAAAGAGGCACCGAGCTTCAGCACAGTTCAGCAGCGTCTTCGTTCTGCCCAATCATTCAGCCACGGTGCCGACGCTTATCATGACGTGCGTCCTCGCTATCCGCAGGAGGTATCACGGCTCATTGCCTCCGCGCGGACTGTCCTCGATGTTGGCGCAGGCACCGGAAAGCTCACTGAATCACTAAGCAACCCCGTTGTCTACGCCAGCGATCCATCCCCTGACATGACCCGAGTCCTAAACCGCCTCGGGGTGCCGTGCTGGCGTGCAACTGCCGAGAACACTGCGCTTGCAGACGCCTCCCTCGACGCCCTCACCTGCGCGCAGACCTGGCATTGGGTTGACGTCCAACGAGCCTGTGCAGAATTTGACCGGGTTCTCCGCCCCAACGGAAAAGTCCTCTTGGTGTGGAACACTCTGGACGTCAATGCGGACCCGTGGGTCCTGCGTCTTTCCCGCATCATGCATTCCGGAGATGTCCACCGTCCCGGTTTCTATCCCGCTTTTTGTGAACCATGGACGCTTCGCCAAGAGCTCCGCTTGACGTGGGAACACGAGCTGAGCCCCGAAGGCCTTCATGCTCTCATGCATACTCGCTCATATTGGCTTCGCAATGGCCAAAAGATCCATGAACGCATGACACATAACCTCAACTGGTACCTCTACGAACACATGGGCTTTCGCCCCGGCCAAGTCCTTCGCATTCCTTATCGGACGGATGCTTTCTTATTGGCCCGCGCTGGCGAGTAGCCAGCCCGCCCCAACCATGACAACTGTCACGTCTAATTGGTGACACCACGTCTACGCTGCACATATCTGCCCACCATAGCGTGAAGATATGAGCACAACACGCACTCTCCTACCAGTCATTGACGTCAATGGCGTCAGCAAGGTTTTTAATGCGGCCTCGCCCAATCCTGTACAAGCGCTTCACGACGTCTCCCTTTCCATTCATCGGGGCGAAATCGTTGGCCTGCTGGGAACGAACGGCGCCGGAAAAACGACGCTTATTGATCTCATCCTGGGCCTGACAACACCGACTTCCGGCACTATCCAGGTGCTCGGAGAAAGCCCACAGACCGCTATTAAAAGCGGACGCATAGGAGCCGTCATGCAATCCGGCGGCCTTCTTCCTAACATCACCGTCAAGGAAACCCTTGAACTCCTCGGCGCGGCCTTCCCATCTCACCGTGCGTTTGACGACATCATCGAGCGCGCAAATCTAAGAGATATCCTGTCGCGCCGCGTGAGCAAATGCTCCGGTGGTGAGCAACAACGCCTTCGCTTCGGACTGGCTCTCTTAGGAGATCCGGAAGTGCTGCTTCTCGACGAGCCAACTACGGGGATGGACGCCGGTGCCCGACATCACTTCTGGGAAACTATGCGCGAAGAGGCAGATGCCGGCCGAACCATCGTGCTCACCACCCATTACCTAGAAGAAGCCGAGACCTTTGCCCAGCGCATCATCATGCTCAACAAGGGCCACATTCAAGCCGATGGCTCGACAGAAGAGATCCGCAACTCCAACTCCACCCGCATCGTCCGCGCCACCTTTCCCGGCGAGGTGCCACATGTGCTAACGGCCAACCTACTTCCCGGAGTTATCCACCAAGAGCAAACAGACACGGGGCTGGTCATCACTGCTCGAGACTCTGATGCGGTGGCACGCTACCTGCTTAACGAAACCACTGCTCGCGACATCACTATCACAGGACACAGCCTGGAGGATTCCTTCCTCGAGCTCTACAACGCTACATCCAATAACACCACTCGATAAGGAGATTTCACATGAGCCCCCACACCGCTGCGCACCCCACTCTTCGCACCACCCTCAACTACGCTGCCCACGACCTAAAGCGGCTACGTCGCGACCTGCCCACGCTCTTTTTCAGCGTTGGTCTTCCAATCATCTTCTATATTCTCTTCGGCGCCATGCAAGAATACGGCCAAGTCGAGTTTAACGGCGGAAATGTTGCTGCCCTGGTGATGATCGGCATGGCTCTCTATGCCGGTGCTACAGGTGCTGTTGGCGCCGCCGGCTCCATGGTTGCAGAAAACCGTGCAGGATGGGGCCGACAATTGGCGCTCACTCCCCTACGCTCTTCCCAGCTAGGGATTTCCAATTTCCTCAATATCGCGGTCCGCGCAATCTTACCGATCGCCGCTGTCTTCATTACCGGTGCACTCACCGCAGCAAGCATGCAACCGACCCAGTGGGCATTAGCATTTCTTGCTACCGTCGCCTGCGCTATCCCCTTCGGCTTCTACGGCATGGCCTGTGCCATGCTCTTTCCCTCAGAAAACACCGTCTCTATCACAACATCCACTATCGTCATTCTCGCCTTCGCCGGAAATGTCTTCATGCCGCTAAAGGAATCGCTACTCGCGGTCGGACGATTCACTCCGATGTACGGCGCACAGGCTCTTTCGCGTGGGCCTTTGTCTGAAGGCGCCCAAATGATCAATAGCGAGCAGCTCTTTATTGAAGACCCGCTATGGTACGCATGGGTTAATATCGCTGTATGGACAATGGTTTTCGTCGGGTTGTGTCTGATTCTTCACAAGCGCGACAAGAACCGAGCATGATGAGTAGCTTCAAGGTTCGCAATGCCGCTTTCGCAGCTATTTGGTTGATCTTTCTCCTGCTTGTCCTTCTCCAAGTTTTGTTCCTTCCCACTTATACGCCTGCTCAGCGGACCTGGGCTGTGGCCATCACTGTGTTTTTCTGTGTGGCCTACTTTCTCTCCTTTGGTTCTGTCGACTTCTTTCCGCGCGGCTGGACCTTGGGTCAACGCGTAACCCTTCGGTGGGTTATCCTCGCGCTACTCGCCCTAGCATCTATTCCGGGATATGGTGCCTGGGCTGTCGCCTTCGTCCCATATCTCGGAGCGCTCGTAGCCTATACACAACCGTTCAGGACTGCCGCGACGGTTATTATGCTCACCGGCATACTTGCTGGTATCCCCGCATGGATTTACGAGAATCCTCGCTTTATGGACCTTGCGATCATCCTCTTCGGCTGGCCGCTTCTCATCTTGGTCCTCGGAGCATTGTCCCAGAGAGAGGACACTGAGATAGCTCTTCGCCATGATTTAGATCTGGCGCATCAACGCGAGGATATTGCCTCTGATATCCATGACCTTCTCGGCCACTCGCTTACTGCTATCAACCTCAAATCCGAAGTAGCCCGTCGGCTAATCGAACACGACCCCGCCAAGGCAGCTGCCGAGCTCGAGGAGATTAGCGCCCTGTCAAGGATGTCACTCGCCGAAGTCCGCTCGACTGTTACCCGCATGAAGAACCCTACCTTTGCCGGCGAGATCCACGCCGCGCGCCGGATCCTCGAAACCGCCGGAATACAAACTCACCTTCCGGATACCCTCACGCGCCCCCAGTCTCATGAAGATCTGTTCTCCTGGGCGTTGCGGGAGCTTAGCACCAACGTCGTGCGACATTCTGGAGCTACTGAATGCTGGGTACTACTCACGGAGAACTCCCTCAAGGTTACGGACAACGGCTGCGGCTTCACAGAAGACGCTTCGCGTGCACTTGCCTCCGGTCTCACGGGCCTCGCAGGTCTTCGCCGCCGGGCAGAAGCCGCCGGCGGTGAGGTCACAATCGAGCGCGCCGGCGGTTTGACCACAGTCCGCGTGACGCTCAAAGGCCCTGATACGCAGGAGGTTAAGTAGCTTTGACGAACGCCATCCGGGTGCTCATTGCCGAGGACCAGTCTCTAGTTCGCGGCGCGCTGACCGCGCTCCTTAATACCGAGCCGGACATTGAAGTCGTTGCAGGCTGTGGCTCTGGGACAGAGGTCGCGGAGCTCGTCGCTAAGCACAGCGTTGACGTGGCTTTACTCGACATTGAGATGCCTGGTATGAACGGCATCGATGCTGCCAAGAGTATCGCCGGTACTGACTGCCGGAGCCTTATCGTCACCACATTTGGACGGTCCGGTTACGTCAAACGCGCTCTCGAAGCAGGTATAGATGGCTTTCTCGTCAAAGACACCCCTCCCGATGAACTCGCTGATGCCATCCGCCGTGTCCATTCGGGTTTGCGCGTTATCGATCCGCAGCTTGCTCAGGACATTCTCTTCGCCCCCGACAACCCACTGAGCGAACGAGAAATCGAGGTATGCCGCCTGTTAGTCCGTGGACTCGGCTCCGCTGATATCGCTTCGCAACTTCACCTCAGCGGCGGAACAGTGCGCAACCACGTCTCCGCCATCATGGCGAAGACGCGGGCTGGAAATCGCTTCGAGGCTGCACGGCGCGCCGAAGCAAACGGGTGGATTTGAGGCCTCTTCGTGGTCCCGCCTTCAGCCCGCTAGCGGAGCTATCGGCGTTGACGGCGCTCGCGCACGCGCACCGCGATGCGCACGGGCGAGCCGTGGAAACCGAAACGCTCACGGAATTTACGCTCTAGGTAGCGACGATAGCCAGCGTCCAAAAAGCCGGTTGTAAACAGCACGATGGTCGGTGGTTGCGTCGACGCCTGAGTGGCAAAGAGCACTCGCGGCAGGCGGTTATTATTCATCGGCGGTGGGTTCGCGGCAATTGCGTCACGCATCCAATTGTTGAGCTGACCGGTGGACACGCGCTGATCCCAGCTTTCTAGGGCCTCGATCATGGCGGGCTCAAGCTTTTGCAAGGCGCGCCCGGTCTCAGCAGAGATATTCACGCGGGTCACCCACGGCAGGTGGCGCAGGTTCTCATCAATTTCGCGCTCTAGGTAGTAGCGGCGATCCTCATCCACAAGGTCCCACTTGTTAAAGGCAATAACCAAGGCTTTTCCGGCCTCGAGAATCATGTTGAGGACGCGTTGGTCTTGCTCCGAGACTTCTTGGGAAGCGTCGATAAGCATGACGCACACCTCGGCCGCATCAATCACGCCGCGCGTGCGCAAGGAGGCGTAGTACTCGTGGCCCTGCGCGTTTTTAACCTTCTTGCGCAGACCTGCGGTATCAATGAACTTCCACAAACGCTGGTCCAGCTGCACCAGGGAATCAACTGGGTCGACCGTGGTGCCTGCAGCATTGTCTACCACGGAGCGCTCCTCCGCCGTCAGCTTGTTCAGCAAGGAGGACTTGCCCACGTTCGGCTTGCCCACCAACGCCACGCGGCGAGGACCGGAGGTAATCGAGGAATGACGCGGTTCCGCAGGGAACAAACGGAGGATCTCATCGAGGACGTCGGCACCGCCCCGACCATGCTGAGCGGATACTGGCCACGGATCGCCCAAACCAAGCGCGTAGAACTCGGCCATGTCTGCATACATGGTTTCCGAATCAAACTTGTTGGATACCAGGATGACTGGGACCTCGGAGCGCTGCAATTTCCGAGCCATAACCGCATCGGTCTCAGTGATGCCCACCTTGGTGTCCACCACGAATACGATGACGTCGGCAGTTTCCATCGCCTGCTCTGCCTGGCGTGCGATGGCGGCATGGATTCCCTTGACGTTCGGGTCCCAACCTCCGGTGTCCTGAACAAAGAAGCGCTGGCCATTCCACTCCGCTACATAGGACACGCGGTCACGGGTCACGCCCGGGTGGTCCTCTACAACAGCTTCACGGCGCCCAAGGAAGCGATTCACCAGGGAAGACTTGCCCACGTTCGGGCGGCCCACTACGGCCACCGTGCACAGGTTTTCCTCCGTATGGCCCTCACCGACACCAAAGGCGTGAGATAGGGCTTCCCATTCTTCCTCGCTCAGCGGAGCCTCATCGTCGAACTCGGTCTCATCCTCACCAAAATCGGCCTCGCTGAATTCAGACTCGTCGAATTCATAGTCAAAGTCTTCAGAGTCGAAATCCTTCGGAGCCCAGCCGCCGTGCGGATCGCGTACGACCTCTTCTTCAAGTTTTCCGGCCGGATAGTGAAATTCCGTCTCAAAGTCTTCCGGCTGCTGCGCCGGATCCACATCCGGATTCTGCGGTTCATTAGTCATGTCAGGCCTCCTGTGCAGCCGATTCTTTGACGACGGCGATGAGAGCGTCAAGGACCTCATCTCGGGTCATCTCGGACGTATCAACGAGTACCGCGTCCTCCGCCGGGCGCAGCGGCGATGTAGCGCGGGAAGAGTCGGCGGCGTCGCGCCGTTCGACGCCGGCAAGCACGGAGTCAAAATCCGAGTCAATGCCGGCAGCCAGGTTTTGGTCGTGACGGCGCTGCGCTCGGACCTCGGCGCTAGCCGTCATGAAAGCCTTCGCGGGGGCATCGGCAAGAACAACCGTGCCGATATCGCGCCCTTCAACAATCGCGCGGTGAGCCTGGGCGGCAAGCTTACGTTGCAGTTCAACGAGGTTTTGGCGTACTTCCGGAATGGCGGAAACTGCGGAGACATTGCGGGTGACCTCATCTTCTCGGATGACGCGAGAGACATCCTCGCCATCAAAGATGACCATGGTGGAATCTGGATCATCAGACACCTCGAGAGGCAGGTCAGCAGTCGTGGAAATCACCGCCTCAGTATCCGCTGGGTCCACACCCGCGCGCAGCACAGCAAGCGTTGCCACGCGGTACATTGCACCGGTATCGACGTACTTGGCGTCAAGTTTCTTGGCCAGTGCTCGGCACGTCGTGGACTTACCGGTTCCGGAGGGACCGTCAACAGCCAGAATGAGGCCTTGATTGGGCATATTTGAAATCATTACATCCCCACCGCCTTGTACAGGCTGGTCAGTTCGTTGGAGTTCAGTGCACGCAAGGAGCCGGGCTTCATATCACCCAACTGCACCGTGTGGAGTTTGGTGCGCACGAGACGCTGGACCGGATACCCGGCCTCCTTAAGCATGCGACGCACGATGTGCTTCCGGCCCTCGTGCAGCTCGACGCGCACCAGCGAATAGCCCTGGTTCTTGTCCACAATCTGCACATAGTCCGCCTGCGCAAGACCATCGTCCAATTCGATGCCTTCGCGCAGCTGACGAACGAGCTTCTTATCTGCTTCACCAAGGACAGTCGCGAGGTATGTTTTGGTCACCTCATATTTGGGATGCATGAGACGGTTGGCAAGTTCGCCGTCGTTAGTCAACAAGAGAAGCCCCTCGGTATCCGCGTCGAGGCGTCCGACGTGGAACAAGCGCTGGCCTGCTACCACGCGATCAGCCACCACATCTCCCACGCAAGGACGGCCCATGTCATCCGACATCGTGGACTGCATACCGCGCGGTTTGTTGAGCACGAAGTATTGGGTCTCCTCGTTGACGTTGATGCGTGTGCCATCGACGCGAATCACGTCCGTGTTGGGGTTAACACGAGTGCCCTGCTTGATGATGACCTGGCCATTGACCTCAACGCGGCCCTCATCGATGAGGATCTCTGCATGGCGGCGCGAAGCAACGCCGGCCTTGGCCAAGACCTTTTGCAGACGCTCGCCTTGGTTCTGGGAGCCCTTCTTATTTTTACCGTCTACCAGCCAGTCCGCGCCCAAGTCTCGGGCGATAGATTCTGCGGTGGCCTTCTTCTTTACATGCTGATGGCGGGCCGGCTTAGCGTTCGACACGATCATGTCGCTGTCACGCTTTTTCTTTTCCGGTGTGCCATCGCGGCGAGCGGGTGGAGTCACGGGAATGTGTCCTCTCAATAGTTCTTCAATTTGCGGCGCGCGGAAACGCGCCGATGTCCGGCCGCAATCCTACCGCAGACAGCGCCTTTATGAGTAGTCCTCGTCGATCTGCTCGATGTCTGGCAGCAGCGGAGCGAGATCCGGGAGGCGCTCAAGGGAATCAATGCCGAGTAGCTCTAGGAAAAGCTCAGTAGTCTCATAGTGATGTGCGTTGCCAGCTGAGGGCTCTGGGCTCTCTATCTCACGGATGAGTCCCCGCAGCATGAGCGTACGAACTACTCCGTCGACGTTGACGCCGCGTACGCCAGCGACTTGGGCTCGGGTGACCGGTTGGCGGTATGCGATAACTGCCAAGGTCTCCAATGCCGCGCGGGAAAGCTTGGTCTGGGTGCCATCGAGAACAAACTGCTCGACGGCATCTGCGTTCTCTTTACGCGTATAGAAGCGCCAGCCCTCCGGCGTCTCCCGCAGATCGATGCCAGAACCGCGCTCGCTCAGCTCGCGCTCTAGTGCACGCAAAGTATCGCTGACGACGGTGACCTCCGCATCCAGTACACGGGCCAGCTCCTCCACGCTGGCTGGGGAATCAATAACGAGGAGGATGGACTCCAGGCGTGAGCGCAACTGTGAAATAAGAGGCAAAGCTCCCTGTCCGCTCGGGGCTGCGAGGTCGCTGGGGGCCAAGGGTGACGTATCGTCCATGACTCGGTAGCCTACCCTAATCCCAGTTCGCCGCCGCGACGACCGCCGGGTCCACGTCGAGCCCGGTCCAAGACAATTCAAGTGGCCCCAAAGACTCTGGCTGGGAAGCATCAACCGCTTTGGCTTTGTAGAGCTCCAACAACGCCAGGAAACGTCCAACGACCTCCATAGAGATGGTGCAGTCCCTGGTTAAGGCTTCGAAACTCATCCATTGGCCCGTGCCCAGCATCTTGAGCGTCGTGAGGATCTTTCCGGCTTGCTCCGGCACGGAGACAGCAACCTGGTGAATATGGCCTGTGGCAACCTCTTCCGGGGGTTTGGGCCGGAAGACACCAGCTGCGAGTTCGGCGAACGTGGCCGGAGTATGCCCAATCTTGACTGGCGGAAGAAGGTTGCTAAAGCGCTCCTCCATCGCCACCGCACGCGGATAACGCCGCTGGGCCGCGCGCTGCCATTGCGCGAACTGGTCGGCAACCTGCTTATAAGCCTTGTACTGCAGAAGGCGCGCAAAGAGGAGATCGCGAGTCTCCAGGAGCTCAAGATCTTCAAAGTCATCGACTTCGCCACGCGGCAATAACCGAGCCGCCTTCAAATCCAGAAGTGTTGCGGCGATAAGAAGGAACTCCGTGGTTTCATCCAGATCCGCGGTTGCCCCTAAAGCACGCGTATAGGCCACGAACTCATCGGTAACTTCAGACAGCGCCACCTCCGTAACGTCCAGCTTCTTCGCCTGAATCAGCTGCAGCAGCAAGTCGAAAGGGCCCTCAAAATTGCCCAGGGCGATGCGAAAGCCGGTAATCTCCGGTTGGGTCATAATGAGCGGCTAGCCGTTAGCTCGCTCGATGACCTCTTTAGCCAGGTCGCGGTACTGCTTGGCTGCCTGGGAGCTGGGCGCCCAAGTAGTAATGGGCTCGCCGGCTACCGACGTCTCTGGGAAACGAACGGTACGTGTAATCACCGTGTCAAAAACCTTGTCCCCGAAATACTCCACCACGCGGTCCATGACTTCCCGGGCGTGGCGGGTGCGGCGATCAAACATGGTAACCAGAATTCCCATGACCTCGAGGTCGAAGTTAATACGGTCCGCGACTTTCTCCACGGTATCGGTCAACAGCGCGAGGCCGCGCAGGGAAAAGAACTCGCACTCCATGGGGATGATAACTCCCTGCGAGCAAGCCAAAGCATTGACCGTGAGCAAGCCCAGTGAAGGCTGGCAGTCGATGATGATGAAGTCATAGTCCTTGCGTACCGGGCGAAGGGCACGAGCCAGGGTATGTTCGCGGCCCACTTCATTGACCATCTGGATCTCAGCGGCGGAGAGGTCGATGTTGGCGGGGACGAGGTCGAGCCCGGCCACGCCGGTGTGCACGATAGCGGAATGCACTGAGACTTCGCTATCAAGCATGACGTCATAAATGGTGTCCTGGATCTGGTCGTGGGTCAGTCCCAGGCCGGCCGAAAGAGCACCCTGCGGATCCAAGTCAACGAGGAGGACTTTACGCCCCAGCTCCGCCAAACACGCGCCCATATTGATGGTGGACGTGGTTTTTCCGACGCCACCCTTCTGGTTGCACATGGAAATAATCGTGGCGGGACCATGCTTTTCCAATGGCTCCGGTTCCGGAAGCTCCCGCAGTGGGCGGCCGGTTAGCCCGACCTGTGCTTCCGAGGCCTCAAACAGTCCCTCGTCGCTCACAGTCACACCTGCTTCCTTGACCTGTACGGCCCCTGTGCGGTCTTTCCGCTTCGGCTTTGCAGCAACACGCGGCGCCGCATTCTTACATCCTTGTGATTATAGGGTACCCCGTGGGTGCCTGCGCCGCGATTATAGCTAAGGAAAACCGGTGAATAAAGTCCATGGCCTAGATTAGGCGTCCTCCTGTGCTCCCTCCGACCGGCGTCCCTTAAGCGCGAGCCACACGATGAGCGCGATAACTCCGAGGCCCGCGATACCTGCTGCAAGTGCGCCAACTCCAAGCCCCGATTCTCCTTGTTCCTCTCCGCCGGCCTTGTCAGCTGCATCAGAATCCAGCTGCTGCTCCGCAGGCACCTCACTCGCGCTCTCACGGGTTGGATCGGTAAGCGTCACTACCAGCTCAGCGGACTGAGTGTCCTTGTTCACGAACTGCATGATGAAAGGATTGTCCGGCTCCGCCCCCTCTGGGTAGGTCAGGGTCATGGTGCGCGAGCCTTTGTCGATCTCCCGTTTGACCCCCTTTACGAACTCGCCTTCCGCGTTGAGGTAGCGCAGCGTAACTCCGTCATCCTCAAGGTGCTTGAAGCGGTTGTACAGGTCGAGAGCCTGTTTGAGCCCAAGCTTGGCAGTGATTGTTTGGCCGTCAATCGTGGATTCCAGGTTCACATAGGAAGTATTCGAATCATCAATTCCTTCCCACCCGCGGCCTGTTCGCGGAGGAGGCACGTGGCCTTGACCAGAGCCATCCGCAGCGGGCGCCGAGCCATCGGCGGGAGGCTGCCCTCCGTTCTGCTCACCACCTTCTGCACTGTCATCGGAGTTCTCGTTCCCCGCTGGTCCCCCGTTGCCCCCGGGGTTGTCCGGGTTCTCGTTGTCCTGCTGCTCACCGCCGAGCTGGCCCGGGTCTCCGTTCTCAGCTGCGTCGTTGAGTTCATCGGCGGTGACGTCGGCGTCAGCAACGAGCACGATGGTCATGGTCACGCCTTGGTAGGTCACCGGCACACTGATTTGTCCTCCCGCGGGTGGTGCGGTCACCGTAGCGCTGCCGCCGGAAGCAGTGACGTTCCAGCCATCGGAGGCCACGTTGACGTCGACAGGCACTGGCAGCGAAACAGTCGTCGTCTGACCAGCCGGCACCGGAATGGTGGCGTCTTGTGCAGAGGCGGCGGCCGTGCCGAACCCTGGCAGCACCCCAGTTGCGCTCACGATGCCCGACGCGACGCCGGAAAGGGAACCTACGGAGAGCACGGAAGCTAGCGCAACCGCTCGATAGGTTCGGGACAAAGAAGTGGTTGAAGCCATAAAAATCCTTTTCATCGGTAGAAGTCGTGACGATTCTAAGCGCTCTTAGGCGCGTGGATGGGCAGTGCGCCACACTTCGCGGAGTGAATCCGCAGTGACGTGAGTATAAATCTGTGTCGTCGTCACGGAAGAATGCCCCAAGAGCTCCTGTACGGTACGCACATCAGCCCCGCCCTCGAGCAGATGGGTGGCAAATGAGTGACGCAGTGTGTGCGGAGAGATTTTAGTGCTCAGGTGGGCGCGCTGCGCTGCGGTCTTGATCACGGCCCAGGCGCTTTGCCGCGATAAAGACTTGCCCCGAGTGTTGAGGAACAGGGTGTGAGAGGCTCCCGTAGCCAGCACAGGGCGGGCACGCACTAGGTAGTTCTCCACCGCTGTCACCGCATGTGAACCCAGCGGAACTAGCCGTTGCTTATCGCCCTTGCCGCTCAACAACACAATGTCACGAACTGAAGCACTCCCCTCACCCGTCACATCGTCCACATTTAGCGCGATGATTTCGGAGATACGTGCGCCCGTACCATACAGCATCTCCAATAGAGCGCGATCTCGGATATCAATGGGCGTTGCAGTATCTCCGCTAGGGATGGCATCGAGGAGTGCCTCCACATCCTCCACGCTAAGAGTCTCCGGCAGCGGTTGCGCCCGCTTGGGTGGGGAAACCTCCGCCGCGACGTCTTCCTCGATCATCCCCTCGGCCAGGGCAAACTTATGCAGTCCTCGAGCGACAACCAAAGCGCGACTAGCAGAGGACTGCGCAAGACTCTTACGCAAGTAAACGAGGTAGTTCTCCACGTGCGAGCGGGTTACGTGGCGCAAATCCGTGATCCCAGATTCCGCAAGCCAATTGACGTAACGGTTAATGTCTCGACGGTAATTGCTTACCGTATTCTTCGAGGCACCTTTTTCCACCATGAGGTGCATCAACCAAGCTTGTCCGGCGGCTGCGGCGGGGTTAGAGGGCGTCACAGCTGCTTAAGATCCGGACCCGGGCGCCGGTGAGCGATCGATTCCGGCCGTAGCTCGAAAGGAGAGTCAACTGGGCGCGGGGTGGCATCCCCACGCACGCAGACATATGCCGCAAGGATTCCTGCCACCGCAATGGAGTTCACAATCTCCCCCACCAGGATGCGCTCGACAGCCTCCGCAAGGGGAACCCATGCAAAGCCCATGTCAGCTTCCTCGTCGCCTTCGGCGTTGAGTTTGGGCACGCTCGACAGGCCTCGCGCCAAGAACACGCGCACGGCTTCCTCGCAGAATCCCGGGGAGGTCACCAGATCAGTCAACACTGCCCATTCCTCGGCGGCCAGGCCGGCCTCTTCCTGGAGCTCGCGTTGCGCGCCGCTGAGCTCGTCTTCGCCCTTCACGTCGAGCAAGCCGGCCGGCAGCTCCCACAGGCGCTTGCCGACGCTATGCCGGTACTGCTCCACCATGGCGATACGGTTGTTCTCATCCAACGCCACAACGGCTACAGCACCAAGGTGCTCGACAACTTCTCGCTGAGCAACAACCTCCCCCGGCATGACGACATCATCGCGGCGAACAGCGATGATGGGGGCGTCGACAAGCAGCTCGGTTCCCACCGTACGAAAATGGTGTGACATCTAGAGATCCTTCGGCAGCGCCGGCGCTGCGCTTTCAGCATTCGCCGCAGAACCATACACACCGTGGCCACCGTCGAGTTGTTCCTTCACGGCTAAAACGCTGGCCATCTGGGACACCGGGTGATCAATGGAGTCCACGGTGCTGATCTTCGTCTTGTCGGCTCGGAGTTTATCCAGGACGCCGTCGTCACCGGCGGATTCCACGCGCCCTGCATAAACCATCGCGGTATCCACCGAATCAAAACCTTCTAGGAAGTTGACCGTCGTATCGATGGCGTACTTCGCAGCAGCGCTGTCGTCTTCCTCTCCCGGGGTCATGCCTCCGCCCACGACGACTACGGCCTGGGCAGGAAGAATAGTGCCATCCTTGTAGTCAATGTAGCCGGCATCGCGCAGAGCCCGCAAAAGGGTCGCGCGATCATCAACTGATGCAAGCGGCTCGGTGGTCTCAGCATCCATCATCAACCCCGCCGCAAGTGCCTGACCAGCATGTGTGCCGGAATCAATCTTCTTTTTATCGAGCTTCGCTCCCGCCGGCAACGTGGTGGTAACGAGGGACAAAAGCTTGTCCGCGGATTCTTGGGCTACAAACTTCTCAGCCAGCTTGATGCTTCCTGCATCGGTGGAATCTGCAGAACCCAGCAAATCCTTGACGGCCTTGACGTCGGCGTCGTCGGCATCGGGCATACTCACAACCATGACCGGGCGCTGCGCCAAGGAACCATCCACCACGTATCGGCCGAGATCTCCCATAACGGAATCAGCAGAGTCTAGCTGGGCCTCCGCGATGTTATTCTCAAGAACCAGCTTTCCGTATTTCTCGCGCACCTCACTGGTCGATTCACCCCCGGGACCCGATCCGGAATCCATGTTTGGAGCAATCACCAGCGTGCCCAACGCAATGCCAAGGGCTGCGCCGAAACCGAGGCCGGTGATAATGAGGGACTTAGGCGACATCATTATTTAAACCACTCCTGCACGCTTAACGCGAAGTTATTCCAGGTATCGATCAGGTTCTGGAGGAAGGATTCATCGCCGCCCAAGCCGACGATCAGAATAACGACGGCAAGTGCTACGAGGATGCCAAGCAGCGCCCACAGCCATCCCATAGCTCCGGAATCGGGCGCGGAATAAAGGTTGATAACAGCGTCCGCATCCACCAGGCGCGTGCCCGCCTTCATGTGGCACAGCAAAGCCGCGGGCGTAGCATTCGGCTCGTTAGCAAAGATGTCGTCGAGGTCGAGGGATCCGCCAACCTGCACAATCATCTGAGCCTCGTGGTAGTCCGCAAGCAACAGCGCGAGATCGGTAGCTGAATCCGTGGCGGCAGGGAAGGTCATCGCACCAATCCCCAAATCCTGAATGCGCTCGAGCCCGTCAGCAGTGCCGTCCGGCTCGGCGGGGAGAATAACCTGGGCACCGCTGCGCAGGGTTTCCGAGCTCACCTCGGAAGGGTTACCCACGATGAAGTGAGGCTGGTATCCCAGCTCAACCAGGGTGTCCGCGGCAGCGTCCACGCCGATAATGATGGGTTCATACTCGCGGATAAAGTTGCGCAGGAGCGTCAGCTTCTTGCGGTGTTCCTCAGTGGGCGAGACCACGAGAACTTTGCGCCCGGCCATGACGGACCCTGCATCGGGAACACCCAGGCCATCGATGAGTAGCGGACCTTCGGAATGAATGAACTCAATGGAGTTACCGAAATATGCCTCCATATGATCGATGAGTTCCTGCTGGGCAGAAGCAAAATTCTTTTCCGCCCGGTCGCGGGTAACCACCGTTCCCGAAGAAAGCTGGGTATCGCCCGCAAAAATGGCGCCGTCTTCGGTCAGACGCGCCTTCTTTCCATCCTTGAAATTGTCCACAAAATCTTGGCCTACGCCCTCGATGAGGGTGACATCGGCGTCGAGAAGCATGTGGGGTCCATAATTCGGGATAGAACCAGTGGAGAACTCCGCGACGTTGATCACGGCGGCCGGCTTCATATCCACGAGGGTCTGGGCCTCTTGGCGGGAGATATTGGCGGCGTTGATGACTGCGAAGTCACCAGCGCTAAACTTCTTCATGCCCTTGCCACCCGGGGTGCAATCACGCAGCGCGCCGTGTTCTCCAGGCAGATCGGTATTACGGGAAAACAGACTCATGTCTGACAGTTTCCCCTGTTAGGGGCTCAAGGTGTGGAAGGCGCGCGGAAAGTCTCGACTTCTGCTTGAGCCCTATCGAAGAGCTCTTGTGCATGCGCGCGGCCCGTCTCGGTGTCATCGAGGCCAGCGAGCATACGCGCGAGCTCCTCAACGCGCTCCTCGGCGGTCAGATCCGCAACACCCGACGTGAATTTCTCCTTCGACACGTGCAAGTGTGAGTCCGCATAGGCGGCCACTTGCGGCAGGTGTGTGACACAAATGACCTGGTTGGTGGTGGACAGCCGCGCTAGACGACGCCCAATCTCCACCGCCGCGCGGCCACCGACGCCGGCATCCACCTCGTCGAAGACCAAGGTGGTCCCGTCGCCGCTGGCCAAAACTACCTCCATGGCCAGCATGACGCGCGAGAGCTCACCGCCCGAGGCCGCGGAAGCCAGGGGCTTGCCGTTGAGTTGAAATTCGACCTCATCCGCGCCGGACTTGGAGTACTTCGTCTTCTTGACGGCGGCCGTCAAGGTGGAGTTCGGCATGGCCAGGCCATGAATTTCTTCGGTGACCTGAGCCCCGAGCTTCTTCGCGGCCTTGGTACGGGCGGCAGTGAGCTTTTCGGCTTTGGACACCATCGTCTTTTCGGCCTCCATTACCTCTTTCTTTAAGGCCTCAAGGGCCTCGGTAGAGGTATCCAACGTAGCGAGTTTGGCCTCAGCGGCATCCCGCCAGGCCAGGACTCCATCGATATCAGCAGCATATTTGCGGGTAAGCCGCTTGAGCTCCTGTTGGCGCTGTAGGGATTCCTCGAGGAGGTTGGGATCGGCGGGTAGATCGCTCAAATACGTCGTGAGGTCGGCAGCGATGTCGGTCAGCTGCGCGGTGACTTCGCTAACGCGCTCCCCTAGGCGAGCGAGCTCGGTATCACTTGCCCCAGCGAGTGCTGATTCGGCGGCGCCGACAAGATTGACGGCGGTGTCCTCATCCCCAAATCCTTCGCCCCCATCCAGAGCACTGAGAGCGGTGGCTGCGCCCTCACGCAAAGCATCAACATCTTGCAAGCGCTTAATAAGGGTCACGAGTTCGGCATCTTCGCCTGGTTGCGGATCGAGCTCGGAGATCTCCTTAATAGCGAACTGCAACCTGTCAACTTCCTGCGCCATCTCGCGCCGTGATTCCGTACGACGCTGATAGTCCTTAGCCAACGCGCGCCAGTGGCTAAACGCATCGGTATATGCGGTGCGAACCTTGTCAATCGCAGGTTCAAAGCGATCGATCGCTGCCAATTGTTGATCGGCAGATAGCAAACGCAGCTGGTCGTTCTGACCGTGCACAGTAATCAGGTGGGAGGCGAACTCCCCCAATGTCGCCGCCGGCACTGAACGCCCACCCAAGTAGGCGCGTGAGCGTCCCGCCGCCGACACCGTGCGGGAGGCAATGAATTCGCCGTTTTCATCTGGCTCACCGCCTGATTCTTCGACTACCTTCGCTACGGCAAGAGAACTGGAGGAAAAGTGCCCTTCTACGGCTGCTTTCGCGGCGCCATCGCGCACACGTGATGCATCCGCGCGACCGCCGGCGAGAAGGCGCAGTCCAGTTACCACCATGGTCTTACCAGCGCCGGTTTCGCCGGTGAGCACGGTGAGTCCTGGCGATAGTTCCGCTGCGGAGCTTTCAATCACGCCGAGGTCAGAGATGCTGATATCAACGAGCACGGTGAGCTATCTTCCTTCCTAAATACGCGCCAAACAACCTAGTGACGCGGCCCGCGCCAACCTTCCACGGGGAGGCGCAGCTTGGACACCAGACGATCAGTGAATGGCTGCTGATCTAGACGTACCCAGCGCACCGGCCTTTCACCACGAACGACCTCCGCGCGCGAACCTGGAGGCATCGAGACTTCCCGGAATCCGTCAAGGATGACCACGGCCGGAGTCGTCGCCGACGCCGATTCCACCGCGACTTGCGAATCCGGAGACACCACGAGCGGTTTGGTAAACAAGGCATGCGCGTTGTTTGGCACAACCAGGATGGCATCAAGAGAAGGCCACAGAACTGGCCCTCCGGCGGAGAAGGCATAGGCCGTGGATCCAGTCGGAGTGGAGATGAGCACGCCATCGCAACCAAAAGCAGATACCGGGCGCCCATCCACCTCGAGGATGGCGTCCAGCACCCCCGAGCGGTTGAGATTCTCAATCGACGCCTCATTGAGCGCCCAGCTACGCTCACGCAGTTTCCCGTCAGCATCAAACACGGTGACGTCGATAGTAAGCCGGTCTTCGACCTCATAGGATTGCTCGATAACTCGTACTAACGCACGGTCGAGTGACTCCGCTTCCCACTCGGCGAGGAAGCCGACGTGGCCCAGGTTTATTCCAAGCACGGGAACATCGACGGCACGCGCCATATCTGCCGCGCGCAAAAATGTGCCATCGCCACCGAGAACCAGCACCAATTCACAACCTTCGGCAGCAGCTGGCGTATGCCGAACATGCTGCAGGCCCGGAAGGACGGTATCCGCTGCGCACACGCGCACCTTGATGCCTGCCTCCTGGAGCAGCTCCGCCGCGCGATGCGTAGCGGCAAGATTATCCGCGCGGCTCGCGTGCGGAACAAGAAGAATTTCGCGGCGGTTGGTGCCCTCCGCGGCGACACTACTGCTCACTGGGGTCCTTCCTTGATAGCCGTCTCGATCATTGCATCAAGCCTATCTTCCGGGGTGGACAATCCATCCTTGACCAACCAGAGGAAGTACTCAACATTGCCGCTTGGTCCAGGTAACGGCGATGCCGCCACGCCTTTCACGCTGAGCCCGAGCTCCTGAGCGAAGATAGCGACATCCTTGGTTACTTCCGCCCGTAGCTCAGGAGAGCGCACCACACCACCGGACCCTATCCGGTCTTTGCCCACCTCAAACTGTGGTTTGACCATGGGCAATAGCCACGCGCCATCAGCCATGCACGATGCAATCGCTGGAAGCACAAGCTTCAGGGAGATAAACGATAGGTCACCAACCATGGCGTCGCAGGGACCATTCGTGTGCTCAAGTGTCAGGTGGCGAATGTTAGTGCGGTCGAGCACCGTAACCCGTTCGTCATTCTGCAAACGCCACAACAACTGCCCGTAGCCCACATCGACGGATAGCACCTCCGCGGCACCGCGGCGCAGGCACACATCGGTAAAGCCGCCAGTCGACGCCCCCGCATCCAACACTCGCTTTCCCCTAAGGTCAACGTCGAAAGCCTCGAGAGCGCCAAGGAGCTTGTGCGCGCCACGCGAAGCCCAATCATCCCCCTCGCTGGCCTCAACCTTGATAGACACCTCAGGCTCAACTACCGTCGCGGGCTTCATCGCTTTGAAACCCCCGACGGTCACGCGGCCGGCCTTGATCATCTCAACGGCTTGTTCCCGTGAGCGCGCAATCTTTCGGCGCACTAGCTCCGCGTCGAGACGGCGGCGTTGCGGTGGCATGAAAAGCTCCTCTTCCCTTAGAATCCTCGACGGTCAGCGCTAATTGTCTTGGAGCGCATCCCGCAGCACAGTATGAGCGCGATCCAGCTGAGCAAGTTCTTGTTCAAGGTTCTCAGCTGGTTCATTGAGAATCTCCGCGAGCGACGCATCCAGCTTCTCCGGAGCCAAAACCGCGCGCGGGTCATGAGGCTTTACCGCCATGTAGACACAACCCTCTCCGCGGCTTCACTCCGTGGCTGAATGTAGCGAGGCGGCTCAGCACCGGCCCAGGCAACTTCGAGGACGGTACGCAACGCCTCGATCGACGTCGATTTCTCGTTCCCGCCTTGAAGAACAATGTCGTAGCCGTCAAACCGTGCCCGGAAGCCTCCCTGGGAACCTGGGCGCGCCTGTGCGGCCGATAAGGAGAGCTCGTGGAATCCTGCACCAATGAAATCAGGGCGTTCCTCCGCAGTAGCTTCAATCAGAGCAAGCTCCCGGGACACACCTGTAAGGACGTGGAAGGTATCCATTGCAGCGTTGTTGCCGCCAACAATGTCCGTGTCAAGGCGGTCCCCTACAGCTAGAGGCTTCGTCGACCCCACGAGCTTAGCTGCTTGAGTGAACATAGCGGGTTCCGGCTTACCTGCCGAAATGGGTTCTACGCCGGTAGTTGAAACGATAGCTGCGACTAGCGAGCCGTTGCCCACAGCCATTCCGCGCTCCGTCGGAAGAGACGTATCCAGGTTGGAGGCAAAGAACTTTGCGCCGTGATTAATTGCCAACGCGCCTTCAGAGAGCTGCTCCCAGCCCACCGACTTGTCCATACCTTGCAGGACCGCGGCGGGCTTATCGTCGGCACTGTGTACAACATCGAAGCCCGCCTCACGCGCCAGTGAACGAAATGAGTCCGCGCCGATGACGAGGACTTTCGCGCCTGCTGGAAGTTCCTCACGAGCGATCTTGACTACCGCTTGCGCAGAGGTAACAACGTGTTGCGCATCCGTCTCCAAGCCGATCTCGCCGAGCATACCCGCTACGGTTTGGGGGCTTCGGGATGCATTGTTCGTGACATAAACTGCAGGAATACCGCAGGAATTGACCACGTCGACGACGCACTGAAGAGCCTGTCCGCCCTCCCATACTGTTCCGTCGAGATCGAGGAGCAATGAATCATGGGTTTTGAGAATACTCATTATTTGCACTCGGCCAGACGCTCTGCAGCGTCGGTCCAGTCTCCTTCATCGATGTCAATCGCGTGCTGGAACCACTCCCGGGCCTCTTCCTTGCGGCCAGCCTCCAACAAAGCATTGGCATAGGCGTAGGAAAGGCGGCATGCCGAGAATCCCGTGGAATCCTTAGAAGGCTTTGCGCGTTGGATAGTAACTACGGCTGAATCTGCCTGCCCCATGTCCAATCGCGCCCCTGCAGCAACGATAGCCAACTCGATCGCATCCTCCGCCGCGAGTTCCTTAGCCTCCTCGCCCCGCCACAAATCAACAGCCTTTTCTGGGCGCCCGAGGCCTCGCTCGCAATCAGCCATGACCGCGAGCAGCCCAGGGCCACCGGAAATGCGGCGCGCTGCACGCAGCTCCGCAAGGGCTTCCTTCCACTCTCCAGCCCTATATGCAGCGATTCCGTTCATTTCACGGACGACTGATACACGTCCGGCACGGTCTTTGGCAGCACGTGCATGGCGTAGCGACAGTTGGGGGTCGTCCTCAAGCCACGTTGCCGCCATGATGAGGTGTTTAGCAACGGCTTCGGAGTTTTCCTTGGAGAGCGACGAAAGATCCTGAAGTACCGAAGGATCAAGATCCGTAATGTCGATATCAGATGGCAGGTCTGGATCTGTCATACGACGACTGATGCGCTCCTCACGGTAGCCTGAACGCTGTGGGTGCGAGACCTTATTTTTGCCGCCGCCATGCCCATTGCGGTCGTTGCGGCGAGGTTTAGCGCCTGCGCGGCCACCTCGGCGGTCGTCTCGGCGATCACCGCGACGCTCTTCTCGACGCCCCGCTGCGCCGCCGTGCTTCTCAAACTTGCGGCCCCCAGAGCCGTAGTGCCCACGGTTGCCTTCTGCGGAACCTTCGCGGCCACGGCCGTGGTTACGGGAGTTGGATTCAGACATTAAAGCCATGCACTTTCTGCGGTAGACGTGTCCGTATGTACCGAACCAGTCTACAGGTCACGGCCCCAGAAACGGCAATACGAACCAACTGCTAGTGAAGTGCCCCACAACCTACGGTCCCAGTTCGGCGACTACACACTATTCGGCGGCCAGGCAACCTCACCCAAACGCCACTCATCACACACGCACTCTAATCCCGCAGCCACCTGCGAAGAGCTAAGTCCATGCTCTACGCTTCCGTGCTCCAATGGCATACCACGGACGACTGCCCAAAAGGTCCAACCGTTGTTGCACATGGCGTTAAGACGAATCCTTTCGGCATCCCGGGTCATGGCTACGCCCTGCATACCCATCCGGTTTGGGCTAACTCCTTCGACGCGCACTTCAATGCAACGGGAATCTGCATTTGGCGCGAGAACAAGACCCTTCGTCGCATACAGGTAGTGCTTCTTTCCCGTTCGGGGGTGCCCTTCACTACAGAAGAAACTGCCCAAGAGCACAGGGTAGAAGTCAATCCAACCATTGTTCCAGGCGAGGCGAATTCGACGCGCAAACACCCAATGACGCGCGACAACACATAAGTGACAACACAACAACGCACCAAGAAGCAACGCGAACAGCCACAAGATTTCAAAGCCATTTAGCAGCAGAGCGAAGAGGAAAACACAGGCTGAGGCCACGACCATAATGACTAAGAACAGTAAACCGCCCAGCCCATCACGTACCTGCGGTATAGGCCCCTTCGACAAAAATGCATCGAGAAACCTGGGAGAGGAAGGATTGCCATTCTGTGTGCTAAAGCGCACGGACTTCAGGTCCTTGAGGAAGGCCGCGTTGTAGGAATGAGAGAACGTAGCTGACGTTTGGGTGAACCGCATCGCGTACTCCTTACTTTCCCGCCAAGGCACTGATATGAAGGATTCTAAAAAGCCGATACGCTCAAGGCGCGGTGCAAGAAGCATCTTCTCTACTGCATGAGCCTTTGGTCGAACGTCTCACTCCTCCATCTGAATGGATATATGCTCCGGAATCTTGAAGCTGGGCTGGCGTGTTTGTGTGTGGCCATTAGTGCAGACCGGGAAGTGCATTCACCCCTTGACAGCACGCAGTCGCCGATCCTGGTTCCTTGGCACTTGACGACGCCTACCTGCAGGTCTGTATTTTCAGGTTTGTACTTGTAGGTTGTATGCGAAAACGACGACGAAGCCCGTCACCGTTGAGTTGTTGCTCTTGGTGGCGGGCTTGTTGTATTGAGTTGTTGTTTGTTGTTTGGTGTCGGCGGTTTCTTACTCTCCCACAACCTCCCGGTTGCAGTACCATCAGCGTTAGCAGGCTTAGCTTCCGGGTTCGGAATGGGTCCGGGCGTTTCCCTGCTGCTATAGGCCACCGACAAACACTCGGGGCAACGTCTAGTTGCTGGTGTTGTGTCAGATACTGTGTAGTGGACGCGAACACGGCAGTGATTATTATTTATCGTGTTTGTTG
>NZ_JBRBAU010000022.1:0-26803 GCF_053480195.1 Corynebacterium guaraldiae
GTACGCGCCGCACCCGAGTGGTGCGGCTACCGGAAGTATCACCCCGAGCGCCGCGAGCTGCTACCAGATACTCACTGAAGCGCTACCAGATAGTCACGACACTGCTACCAAATAGCCGGTCGCAACACCCTGGGGCCTTTGTCCATCCTTCACACAAGAAGTTCTCTGATAGCCCCGCTTTTGGTTATGGCGGCTTTGTAATTCCCGAAGATAATGCTCGGCAATTTGGCGCCTTCTTCGCGGAACGAAAGAAGCAATTCTTCCAAAATGATATTCCAGACAACGTCGATCCTGGTCGATGGGAAAGAAAAGGCGCAGATTTACTGTTCGCCAAGGCATACGATGAACGTCCCCAAAATTTAAGACTGCTTGGAAGTCTGATTTCCAAACTTAGGCAATTGAATGGAAACCTTTTCTACTATGCTGAAGAAAAGCCAATAGGCACTCCCAAAGAGACTAACTGTGGTCCAAATGAATTTCGCCAGCGAGAAGAAACCTCAATGAGGGAATCCTTAAATAGGCTGGCGAATCATGCACATTCGTTAGACCAATCGATGCTCGTGCTAATGGATCAAATCAATGAAAAATCCCGAATCCAGCGCTTACCTGTGATGTACGCCCATATTCTGGGTCGAGCTACCGAGCATAAGGAAATGCGGCGATTAATTGAACCGCCCATGCACATCGACAGTAAACTCTCTTCTAATATCCAGTTTGCTGATTGGGTATGCGCTTTAGTAAAACGAGCTGTCGAATATCAACTAGTAGAAGATTGTCGCTATTCATGGATCCCCTTTGCGAGTCAGTTATCGGCTGCGCGAGGAGCTTTCACCTATGAATCGAAACTCCACCTATGCGGGCGATCCATCTCAGATCTCCACCATTCAGAGATTATCTATGCCGAGAGGCCAGTTATCGACTTCCTAAATGTGAGTCAGGAAAACCGGGAAAAACTAGAACGGGTCAGGAAAGCCACACTCAGGTAAATGCATGGTTGCCACAAATCTCCTGCAGGAAGCCAATTCCCTGTGAGAGGTTTTGCCAACGGGAACCAAGCAGTAGGCAGCTTCGAGTTCTCTTGCGTTTCACGGTTAAGGGCTTTTAACCAGCCCTAGAAGCTCGAAGATCCACCCGAACCGGAAAAGCCCGAGCTAAACCCGCTGTTGACGCCGCCGCTGCTGGAGGAGCTATCGCGCGCGGTGGTGGCATCGCTGTCCCAGGTGCTCACAACGTAGAAGGGCACGTAGCCGTGGTAGCCGGAACCGGCAAAGAAGTTGGAGTCATAGATGCGCGTGCGCTCTGGGCGCTCGTCGGCCTCGTTGCGCTTCTGCAGCTGCGCCTGCAGGTGCTCAGAGAGTAGCGCGGTGCGGTCCAAGAGCTCCAAGTAGCGTTCCATGAACTGCGGGTGATTGGGCTCATTGGAGAGTGCAACGGCGGCACCTTCCAGCTCCTTGGCGTGACGCTCAAGCGCCGAGTCGATATCCGCCGCCAAGTAGCCCGCCTGGGCCAGGTCTTTACCCAACTCGTAGAGCTCGAAGCGGCGAGCATCGGCATCAGCGTCTTCGATACGGCGCAGCTTTTCAATGTTGACTTCGGCGGTTTCCACGCGCTCACACAGCTCGCGCGCGTGGGCGATGGGCTCGGCATACGAGCGGAACTGTTCATCCGGCGCATCGGCCGGAATCGACATAAGGGATCCCACCTGGGCATCGATGGCGAGGAAGTCATCGCGAAGGCCCTCCCAGTCCTCACGCAAACGCTCATCCACCAGACCCGATTGCAGCGAGTGCGCTCGGATATCGATCTCCCTCAGACGCTGCGCCACATCGGTATAGGTCTGCGAGACATAGTCCCAGTTCTCGCGCGCCTGCTGCGCCTTCTTCTGCCGGCTGCGACGAGTACCGCCGACGATGCCTGCGCCCGCGCCACCGACGCCCAGGCCCGCCGCCCCGAGGCCAATGGCCGCCCCAATGCGCCCATCTTTCGCGCTCTCATACTGAGCATCCGCAGCACGGTCCACATCGATCGCTGCCGCCGCGCCAGCAAAAAGGCCAGCAGGAATGTTGCCATCCCGCACGCCCGGCTTAATGGCTTCGATGGACTGCTCCAAATGGCTGTCATCTTTGCGCAGCTTCATCTGCCCGGCCACATCCTCACCCGCAAAGACGAAGGCCCGGCGCGGGTCGAGTCCCACGCCGACGAAGACCTGACCATCGGCGAACTTATCCTTTCCGATGAGCTCCGGGTGATTATCGCGCAGGTACTCCTCCACGGAGTCGTTAACGTTTTCTTTGTTCTTGGCAAAGACCATGTAGTGCAGCCCCTGGACCACGTCGGGGGCGGCGATCCGGGAGACATCGCTAAGCATGCGCTCTTCTTCCTCCTGGGTGAGCACATCGTCCGGGTCCATGATGTCAGCCTGCACCTCACGCTGTGCGGGCTGCATGACGTAGTCGGAGCGTTCAGGCGCATCGAAGGCCGCCAAGCTCGCGCCCGCGCCGATTCCCCCGAGCAACAGACCGCCCACCATGGCCGCACCGACGATGGCGTCGACCGATGTTATTTTGGGGCCGCGGCTGGCGGCGAAAGGTTTGATATCGCGAGAGTCAGTCACGGTGATACTCCAATTCTTCAGCAGTCGGTGCCGCCAACTTTACCCCCACAATTGGAAACGACGCGGTGCCCCTACAGCAGCCGCGTCGCCCCTATTCCCTATCACTCACAACGGATTGGAGAAACCGTTTGCCTACCCCCTAAGTAGGCTTTGTGAGCGACTTTCACTCTAGCACTCTTTTCATTCACAGCGGTAGCAAAATCTGGAAAACCGAGTAACATATCGTGGCACTTCTGCGATGTGTCGGACGCAGGGCCGTGAGCTAGGCTTTTTCCTTTTCGGCCCGCCCTGCAGGTGCCCCCACGAGCACGAAGGCCGCAATGGTGATTACCCCCAAAATGGCCAGAGCAGTCCACAACTGTGGGGACTGCCCGCCATTACCTGCCACGGTGATGGCGGAGGTGGCCCACTGCATGGGGAAGAGGTGCACGAGCGCGCTCATCGCAGCGTTGAGATCGGTGCCGGTCGACGCCGCCTTCCACGCCCAGCCCACGATGCCAACCTGCGCCACGGCGAGCACGCTGCCCAGGACCCAGCCGCCCGCGCCAAGGCCACGCGCAAGCGCGTACGCAATGCTTGCCGACGCCACCCCGGCCCCCGCCGCCGCGAGCCCCGCCCAGGCCACCGCGGCTGCGGTCACGCCAGTAGCCAGGAGGGCCACGAGCAAGCCCACGACGACACCAATCAGCACCGCCCCGCCGAGAAGCGTGAGGATGCGGCGCTCCACGCGCGTCAACAGCGCGCCGATAACACCGCCGCCAAGAGCAGCGATGGCTGCTAGCAACATAGCGACAATGGGGCTCAGCAGCTGGGCGGGCTCGCTGCCGCCCTCGGCGGGCCCGGCGACGGTCGGCATCGCACGCTGCGCGCCCTGCACCTTGGTCCGGTTCTGCTTGGCCATGCCATCGACCTTCTCCGCACCGGCAACAAGCTTGTCCACACCCTTCAAGGCCTCATCGACCTTCGCGTTAAGCTCACCGATACCGACGTTGAGTTGCTTCGCCCCCTCGGTGGCTTGGTAGACGCCATCGTGATAGGCATAACCACTGACGGCCAGCTGATTGGAAAGGTCGCGCGAGCCATCCTTGAGTTGCGTCAATTGATCCTGAACGGATTGGTCGAATTGGAAGTTCTCCACCTGGCCGCGCAGATCACCAAGCTGCGAGCGGATGTTCTTCGCCTCCGCCGAGTTGTTTCCTTCTAGGTCCTTTAAGGTGCCGTCGATTGCCTGCAGGAGCTGTCCGCGAACCACGCCGAGGCCCACGACTTGGTCAACGGCCCCGCCGACGCCGTCGGCCAGCTCGGTGGCACCGTTGCCCAGCTGGGCGGTGCCGGACTGCAGCTGCACGAGCCCGTCATAAAGCTCCTGCGAGCCGCCGGCCAGCTGGTCTACTCCACCGCCGAGCTCATCAGCGCCATCCTGGAGCTCCCCTGTGCCGTCAGCGAGTTGCTTCGTGCCGTTGGCCAAAAAGCCGGCTTGGGCATTGGCTTCCGAGAGGGCACGGGAGACGTCGTAAAGCTCAGCCGGATCGATGGTGCCATCGCTGGGAGCCCCGGCCTGTTCCTGCGACCAGGTTTCGGCCGGCTGCCACTCGGACACGGCGGCGACGACCGCACCGACAATGAGCGGCACGATGAGCACGAGGGTGAGTATAAGAGCGCGGGTGCCAACCTTCCGGTTGGCGTCAGCAGGACTGGCTAGGCGTGAGGTCATGTAAAAGAAACTATCGTTCACGCTGGGAAAAAGCGGTCAGGCGCGCGGAAAAGCCCCGCCAGTACCGTGTTCTTCGGTCACTAGCGGGGCTACTGAGGTTACGTAATTAACGCGTATGCGTTAATTACTTCTTCTCCGCGAAGAGCTCACGCACGCGCTTGCCCAGCTGCGGGGAGACAGCATCCCAGTAGGCGTAGACGCGCTCCTCGGTCTCCGGGGACACGCCAGCCATAGCGTTGGTGATGTTGTCTGCGAGGCGCTCCTTGGCGCCGTCGTCGTAGACGTTCTCGTACAGGTCGGTGGCCTGAACGGTGTCATTGTCCTCGGCGTGGCGGACGTAGGGTGCACGAACCAAGTCGATGCCAGCCGGATCCGGGTTCACGTAGAGGTCCGGAGCGGTGGTGGTCTCCTGCTCCTTGAAGCGCAGGTTCTCATCGCCGTCCATGTAGCCGCCGCCCTTGGCGTGGCGGTTCGGCGAGTAGACCGGATCCTCCGGGGCGTTGAACAGGTACTGCATCGAGCCCTCGTGCTCGTAGGTGTTGACCTGGTTGAGCGGCTGGTTCACCGGCAGCTGCTTGTAGTTCGGTCCGATGCGGTAGCGCTGCTGGTCGGCGTATGCGAAGACGCGTGCCTGCAGCATCTTGTCCGGGGACAGGCCAATGCCCGGGACGATGTTGGACGGATCCAGGGCAACCTGCTCAATCTGCGCGAAGAAGTTACGCGGGTTGCGGTTGAGCACGAAGTATCCGACATCCACCAGCGGGTAGTCCTTCTTGGACCAGGTCTTGGTGAGGTCGAACGGGTTGAAGCGGTATTCCTCGGCCTCTGCCACCGGCATGATCTGAACCTTGACGTCCCAGACCGGGAAGTTGCCTTCCTCGATGGCGTTGTAGAGGTCTTCGCGGTGGTAGTCAGCGTTCTGGCCGGCCATCTCAGTCGCCTCGGCGTCGGTGAAGTTCTCCACGCCCTGGCGGGTCTTGAAGTGGTACTTCACCCAGAAGGCGTCACCGGACTCGTTGACCCACTGGAAGGTGTGGGAGCCGTAGCCGTTCTGGTGGCGGGTGGTCTTCGGGGTACCGCGGTCACCCATGAGGTAGGTGACCTGGTGGGTGGTCTCCGGGTTACGGGTCCAGAAATCCCACTGCATGTCAGCATCGCGCAAACCATTGGCTCCCAGACGCTTCTGGGAGTGGATAAAGTCCGGGAACTTAATACCATCACGCAGGAAGAACACCGGGGTGTTGTTGCCCACGATGTCGTAGTTGCCATCCTCGGTGTAGAAACGCAGCGCGAAGCCGTGGACGTCACGCCAGGTATCCGGGGAACCCTGCTCGCCGGCGACGGTGGAGAAGCGACCCATCATCGGGGTCACGGTGCCCTTCTGGAAGAGCTTGGCCTTGGTATAAGCGGATACGTCCTCGGTAACGTGCAGCTCGCCGAAGGCACCGTGGCCCTTAGCGTGCGGGGTGCGCTCCGGCACGCGCTCGCGGTTGAAGTGTGCGAGCTTCTCAATAAGGTGGATGTCATTGAGCACGACCGGGCCGTTTTCGCCAGCAGTGATGCTGGTGTTTTCAGTTGCAATGGGCTGACCGGAAGGGCGGGTGGTGTTCTCGCCGCCCGGGGCGCGCTGGCCCTTATCCAGAACCTTGTCTGCAACGAACTCGTTTGAAGCGTTAGTCATGGGGTTAATGCCTCCTACAGTTGTTGATAATTTGTGATTCGTTATCAATCTCGGACCTTTCATAGCCTACCCATTAAAAATGACCTACGCAACAGAATTTTTCCCAAACGTAGACGCCCACAGAGGAGCCCCAGCGGTTCCCAAGGCCCACGCCCCCGACTGGTAAATTATGGGAGGTGAAACGACACTCCGAGCGCGACGATGCGCGCGTCACCGATCTCGCCCTCAAGGCGGGCCGCGGCGACCGCGCAGCCCTCACGGAGTTCATCAAGTCCACCCAAGATGATGTCTGGCGCCTGCTCGCCCACCTCGGCGGCCCAGACATCGCGGACGACCTCACCCAAGAAACTTACTTGCGCGTCATCGGCGCGCTCCCCCGCTTTGCCGCCCGTTCTTCAGCACGCACGTGGCTGCTCTCCCTCGCCCGCCGCGTGTGGGTGGACAACATCCGCCACGACATGGCCCGCCCACGTAAGTCCGCCACCGAGTATGAAGACGCCGCCGCCCTTGCCGCGACCCCGGAAAGCTCGGGCACGTGGAGCGAGTGGATCGACGCCCGCGCGCTTATCGACGCCCTCCCAGAAGACCGCCGCGAAGCCCTCATCCTGACCCAAGTCTTGGGCTACACCTATGAGGAGGCCGCGAAAATCGCCGGGGTTCGTGTGGGCACAATTCGCTCCCGCGTCGCCCGCGCCCGCAAGGACCTCATCGACCAGCGCGGATAATCGTTATCGAGCCGTTATAAATGGGCGTCGGGAGTCACAGCACCTGCGCAGACGTGCGGCAACTGACAGGTCCTGGCGGCCCGTCCGGTGCCAGCTCAGCGAGAAATCGTAGTGTCAGCTGGAAAATACCTATCGACCACACCTAATCTTTTTCGAGGCACACGTGATAAATCGATAGTCGAACCGGGCCCGCGAGGCTTTCCCGATTGCCCGCACCACACCTTGGGTTGTGATGACATTCCCCGGCGCGTGTGAGATTGAGAGACCTCTTTACCTTATGTGGAAACGCGCAGTGGCCATTTCCATGGCCTTCATTGGTGTCGTCGTCGGCGCCGGCTTTGCCTCCGGACAGGAAGCAATCCAGTACTTCGTGGCTTTCGGAAACATGGGACTGTGGGGTGTACTCCTCGCCTCCGCCCTCATGATCATTACTGGTGTAGCCATTTTGCAGCTCGGCTCCTACTTCCAAGCGGACGAGCACACGGCCGTCTACGACAAGATTAGTGGCCCCATCGTCTCCCGAGTGCTGGACTGGGGCACCCTAGCCACGTTGTTCTCCATCGGCTTCGTCATGTTCGCCGGTGGTGGCTCGACCATCAGCCAGCAGTTTGACGGCGTGCCCATCTGGGTGGGTGGGGCCGTGATGCTCGTGCTCGTTCTGCTGGTAGGCCTCCTCGACGTGGATAAGGTCAGCAACGTCATCGGCGCGATTACGCCCTTCATCATCATCTTCGTGGTTCTGGCCACCGGTTACACCATCATCGTGACGGATGTTGACTGGTCTAGCGCCAATGATTTCGCGGTCAACAACGTCGAAAGCCCTCTCAGCAACTGGTGGCTGGCCGCGCTGAACTACACCGGCTTGAATGTCATGTGCGCGGTGTCGATGTCCATCGTCATCGGCGGCAACATCCTGGATAACCGCGCCGTCGGTGTCGGCGGCCTCATCGGTGGCTTTTTCTACCTGCTTCTACTTACCCTCCTCGTGGTTTCCCTCTACATGGTGGCGCCGGATGTACACAAGCAGGACCTGCCGGTGCTCACGTTGATCAACAACGTGAACCCGATCCTGGGTTACTTCATGACCTTCATTATTTACGGCATGGTCTTCAACACCGCCATCGGCATGTTCTATGCCATGGGCAAGCGCCTAACCCGCAAGAAGCCGAAGCTCTTCTACCCCGTCTACGCGGGCGCCTGTGTCGTGGGCTTCATCCTCTCCTTCATTGGCTTCAAGCAGCTGGTCTCCAGCGTTTACCCGATCCTGGGGTGGATTGGCCTGCTCATGATTGCAGTCATGGTCATCAGCTGGATTACCCAGCGTGACAAGATCACCTCCGAGTCTGACCGCCGCGTGCGCGCCCGCACCTTGGTCAAGCGCCGCCTCGACCCGCGCGAGCACTTCACCAAGAAGAACGAGCGCGAGCTGCGTAAGCTGGCCGCTGCCTCCAACATGGAAACGGAGGAGTTCGTCGAAGTCGTCGCCGAGGAAATCCACGAGGAACTCGAGGCCGACGATGAGATTGAATACGACCGCGAGGATCCAGACCCCTCCGTGACCTTCGTGGAGCACACCAAGCCCGAGGTCCCGAAGGACTAGCGCTTCCCGCATGTGTAGCGGGCCGCGCGTCCCGCTACACATAGCCACAATTAGAAAGAAGTCCGCCCCAGAATTCACTCTGGCGGCGGACTTCTTTTATTGGGGAGAACAGTGCGGCACTGTCGTGCGCCACACGCTAGACCAGCAACTCCGCAATCTGAATAGCGTTGAGCGCTGCGCCCTTGCGCAGGTTATCGCCAGACACGACGAAGACGAGGCCCTTGTTGTCCTCGACCGTCTGGTCCTGGCGGATGCGCCCGACCAAGGAAAGGTCGATGCCGGCTGCCGCCAGGGGCGTCGGCACATCGACGACCTTGACACCCGGCGCGGCCGAGAGCACCTCGCGAGCCTGCTCCGGGGTAATCGGCTTCTCAAACTCCGCGTGTACGACCATGGTGTGGCCAGTAAACACCGGGATGCGCACGCACGTGCCGGACACCTTCAGCTCTGAGATGCCCAGAATCTTGCGGGACTCGTTGCGCAGCTTCTGTTCCTCGTCGGTCTCTTCGGTTCCGTCATCCACGAGGTTGCCCGCCAACGGCAGCGCGTTATACGCAATCGGAGCGACATAGGGGCCCAAATCCTCCTCGGAGACCTCAAGCGCAGAGCCGTCGTGGACGAGCTCAACGTTGCGGTCACCGATTGAGGCCACCTGCTTGACCAAGGTTTCCACGCCGGCCAATCCGGAACCGGACACGGCCTGGTAGGAGGCGACGCGCATGGTGGTGAGACCGGCGGCGTCGTGAAGCGCCTTCGTCACCGGCATGATCGCCATGGTTGTGCAGTTCGGGTTGGCGATGATGCCCTTGGTGACGTTGTCCTTATCCTGCGGGTTCACCTCTGACACGATGAGCGGCACGTCCGGATCCCGGCGCCACGCAGAAGAGTTATCCACCACGGTGGCGCCGGCCTCGGCGAAGAGCGGTGCATACTGCTTGGACGTCGAACCGCCGGCGGAGAACACGGCGATGTCGATTCCTGCGAGGCTCTCCACAGTCTGCTCTGCCAAATCTTCGACGACGACCTTGTCCTCGCGGAAGGTGAGCTCCTGGCCGGCGGAGCGTGCGGAGGCAAAGAAGCGGACCGTATCGGCCGGGAAGTTGCGCTCCTCCAAGAGGGTGCGCATCACGCGGCCAACCTGCCCGGTAGCGCCTACAACTGCAACAGTGGTCATGACCTTTACTCCTTAATTTTTAGCGTCCGGTACCAGCATAAACGGTGGCCTCTTCCTCGCCACCCAGCTGGAACTTATCGTGCAGGGCCACGGCGGCCTTCTCCAGATCAGCCTCGCGGGTAAGCACGGAAATTCGGATTTCGGAGGTTGAAATGAGCTCCATGTTGACCCCGGCGTCACGCAATGCCTCCGTGAAATCTGCGGTAACGCCCGGGTGGGACTTCATGCCGGCACCGACGAGGGAGACCTTGCCCACCTGGTCGTCGTAAAGCACGTTGGTCCAGTGCCCCTCTTCCTTGAGCTTGGCCAGG
The DNA here is from genome assembly GCF_053480195.1 of Corynebacterium guaraldiae. NCBI lineage: Bacteria > Bacillati > Actinomycetota > Actinomycetes > Mycobacteriales > Corynebacteriaceae > Corynebacterium > Corynebacterium guaraldiae. The sequence continues at coordinate 9,820 of NZ_JBRBAU010000022.1, forward strand.
ATCTCCATGGCCTTTGGGCCGTCCGAGCGCGGGCAGGTGAAGGTGATGTCGGTGGTACCGGAATCCAGCGAGGAGACGTTTTGCAGGACCATGTCAATGTTGATCTCGGCATCCGCGATGGCGCGGAACAACTTGGCCGCCTCACCTGGGCGGTCCGGTATGCCCAGGACGGTAACCTTAGCCTCGGAACGGTCGGTTGCGATACCAGTAAGTACTGCTTCTTCCACGGGGATATCCTCCATTGAACCGGCGATGAGCGTGCCGGGGTCGTTTGAATAAGATGAGCGGACTCGAAGGGGAACGTTGAACGCGCGGGCGTACTCGACGCTGCGCAGGACCAGAATCTTGGAGCCCACAGCTGCCATCTCCAGCATCTCCTCGAAGGACAGCTGGTCGAGTTTCTGGGCGTTGTGGACGATGCGTGGGTCGGCGGTATAAACGCCGTCGACATCGGAATAAATCTCACACACATCGGCCTTGAGCGCTGCCGCCAGCGCCACCGCGGTGGTGTCCGAGCCGCCGCGGCCGAGGGTGGTCACATCACGCGATTCCTTGTTCACGCCCTGGAAACCCGCAACGATGCAGATCCGGCCTTTCTCCAAGGCTTCGGTTAGACGGCCCGGGGTGACGTCGACGATGCGGGCGTTTCCGTGGCGCTCGGTGGTGAGCACGCCGGCCTGGGAACCAGTGAAGGACTGAGCCTTGGCACCAAGGGACTCCACGGCCATGGCAACGAGTGCGTTGGAGATGCGCTCGCCGGCGGTCAACAGCATGTCCATCTCACGCTGCGGCGGGACGGGGTTGACCTGCGCTGCAAGATCAAGCAGGTTATCGGTGGTATCTCCCATGGCGGAGCACACAACAACGACGTCGTTGCCCTGCTTCTTCGTCGCCACAATGCGCTCCGCCACCGCGCGAATGCGCTCTGCGCTTTCGAGGGAGGATCCCCCGTATTTCTGTACGACTAGGGCCACTGACGGTCCCACCTTTCCTGTTTGTGAGGGCCATTACCTGTTCACCGCCCAATACCTATAGACCGGCAGTCAACTCCTTTAGACTACCGCCCTTTGGTTCCCATCGAAACACGTGCTGGATATTAATTCCAGGTAGGGTAGAAACGATGCTTTCAAACCTGGTTGCCATTACTTTTGCACTGGCCTCCGCGCTAGTCGTGGCCTGGGGCACAGTCATACGTCACCGCATCGTGTTGGACGCCAGCTCCAGGAGCGTCATGCGCACCGCTATTCGGACTCCCTTGTGGTGGGTGGGGACCGGCGCCGCCGTTATTGCCTACGCGCTACAGCTCGTCGCGCTCCACTTCGGCACACTGCTCATCGTGCAGCCAATCCTCATCCTGTCCCTCATGTTCACACTGCCGCTCGCCGCCTGGTATTCCCGGCGGCCGATGCCGGCGCGGGAGGTGTTCTGGTGCCTCACACTGACCATCGCGGTGAGCATCATGGTGGTCTATGGGCGCCCCACCGCAGGCTTGACGACGCCCACCTGGTCCCAATGGTGGCCCGCCTTCGCCCTCGGCGCGCTTGCCCTCACCGCTCTGTTCGTGGCGGCCTATAACCGGCCGGAGGAATCCGCTCTAGCGCTCGGGAGCGCGTGCGGCATCCTGTACGGCTACGTGGCGCTCGTAGCCAAGGCAGTGGTGGACGTCCTCTCCCACGAGGGCATCGCAGCCTTGCTGGCCAGCTGGGAGCTATACGTGCTCATTGGGCTGGCGGCTTCCGGAACGGTGATCCAGCAATATTCCTTCCACGCTGGCGCGCTTGCGCACTCTTTGCCCGCGATGACCATCATGGAGCCCATCGTGGCCTTTGGCCTGGGCTACTGGGTCTTGGGCGAAAAATTCCAGGTCAATAGCGTTGCGGGTTGGTGCGTGATGGGGGTTTCGCTCATCATCATGATCGTTGCCACAATCGTCCTATCCCGAGTGCCGGTCAACCCGGGAAGCGCTCAGCGCGCGGAGCAAAGCCCGCGCTAGGACTAGCTTCCGCGCTAGATGGCCCACTCAAAGACCACCAGCATATAAGCGGAGAACCACGCCGACCACAGGACCCAGGCGCTACATGCAAGCCAGAGCTCGCGGGGTCGCAGCACCTCAGACGCGCGCACGGCCCAGGGAAGCGCCAAGATAATCGCGGGCAGGAGGAGACGCGGGCGCGAGTGCATGATGCCGTCGGAAAGCAGCACATTCGCACACAGCGCGGCGCTAAACCACCACGCCACCGGATTCAGCCTTCCCCACGCCGCCACCAGCAGCACGGGGACGCCCAGGATCACCAGAACGCTAAGCAGGTAGCCCACATCGTTCTTCTCCGTCAGAACTTCCCACACGAACCGTACGGTGGCAGCACCCCAGTCGAAGGTGGAATGCCAGTGCTCGGTCTGGATGCCAAAGTAGCCGCCGGCCTCTGCGAGGTAGCGCTGCGTCCACAATAAATACGCTGGCAGCGGAAGCGCTGCCACGATGAGGCTGAGCCAGGCCTGCCACGAGCGCCGCCCATAGATGAGCACCCACAAGGCAAAGACAGCAAGGAAGTCCACGGAGGTCAGCCGCACAAACGATAAGGCAAAGCTGAACGCCGCCGCGCGCCACCAGGCGCGATCATCCAGCGCGACGAGTCCCCACACCAGGAGGGCCCCGAAGAGGGCTTCGGTATAAGGCATCGAGAACACGATGGAGATCGGAGCGCTGCTCACCACGATGGCAGCGGCGCATTGCCCACGGCGCCCTGCCCCCAAGCGCTGCGCCAAGACCATAACGCCGGCGGCCATGGCCACGGTGAGGAGGGTGTTAACGATGAGCGCGGCTACTTCGAGGCTGATCCCGGTCCATCCCAGGACCCGCAACAGCATGGGAAAGCCCGGGAAGAAGGCCATTGTCGTCTCATAGACTGGGCCATCAGTGTGGATATCCGCGTCAAAGTATCCCACTCGAGCAATTTCCAGGTAGTACTTGGAATCCCAAGACGTGAGCCGATCCCACAGCTCCTGGTCATTGACGGCGGCGATGACGTTCAGAACGGCAATGCGCACCGCAGTTCCAACAACCGCGACCAACGTGGCAAGCGGCACCAGTGACAGCGCCCTGTGCGTGCCAGCAGGGGAGGCGTCTGCCGCGCGCCCGCTATCCGCCGTGGGCTCTTCCCCCGGATCCTGAGTAGTCTTCGTGGAGTTTTCTTCATGCACGCCACAACATCCTAGCCACCCACATGAGGCATCCCAATATGTGAAATCGGTTGCCATAGAATGAGAAGCGCTGTATTGTGGCTCACATGACTTTGCGGCACACTCTCCTCCTTAGTAGCCGCGGCGGGTTTTAGGTTTCTAGCTTCACGGCCAGCGCCCCGCCGCGGAGCGCGGTGATGCCAACACACCGCAGCTGGCCGTCCCCCCACGATTCACGCCGAAGCTGCGCACCATAAATAGCGCAACACAGTAAAACGCCTTTGGCCCCAGACCCATAAGCCCCAGACAAGGAAGAGAACAACCACCATGTCCCCCAACGATTCTTTCATCTCCGCTCCCCGCGAAATCACCACCCCGGCTGGCCCGCGCAACGAAAACCAGCCCGCGTGGAACAAGCAGCGCGGTTCTTCGATGCCAGTAAACCGCTACCAGAGCTTCGCCGAAGAGGTAGAACCGGTCTCGCTGCCTGACCGCACGTGGCCAGACAAGAAAATCACCGTGGCGCCACAGTGGTGCGCCGTGGACCTGCGTGACGGCAACCAGGCTCTCATCGATCCAATGAGCCCTGAGCGCAAGCACCGCATGTTCGACCTGCTGGTCAAGATGGGCTACAAGGAGATTGAGGTAGGCTTCCCCTCCGCCTCCCAGACGGATTTCGACTTTGTTCGCGAAATCATCGAGGGCAATAAGATCCCGGATGACGTCACCATCCAAGTCCTGGTCCAGGCGCGCGAGCACCTGATCCGCCGTACTTTTGAGGCTTGCCAGGGCGCGAAGAACGTCATCGTGCACTTCTACAATTCCACCTCAAAGCTGCAGCGCCGCGTAGTCTTCCGCAAGGACCGCCCGGCCATTAAGAAGCTGGCCACGGACGCTGCGGAGCTCATCAAGGGCATTGCCAAGGATTACCCCGATACCAACTGGCGCTGGGAATACTCGCCGGAATCCTTTACGGGCACCGAACTGGACTTCGCCGTCGAGGTCTGCGATGCCGTTGTTGACATCATGGAGGCAACTCCGGAGAACCCCATGATCATCAACCTGCCCTCCACTGTGGAGATGATCAGCCCCAACGTCTACGCCGACCAGATCGAGTGGATGCACCGCAATTTTGCGAAGCGGGACTCCATCATCATGTCGCTGCACCCGCACAATGACCGCGGCGAGGGAATCGCCGCCGCCGAGCTGGGTTACATGGCCGGCGCGGACCGCATCGAAGGCTGCCTGTTTGGCAACGGTGAGCGCACCGGCAACGTGGACATCATTACCCTGGGCCTGAACATGCTGACCCAGGGCGTGGACCCGCAGATCGACTTCTCCGATCTGCCTAAGATCCGCGAGACGGTGGAGTATTGCAACCAGCTGCGCGTGCCGGAGCGCCACCCCTACGGCGGCGAGCTGGTATTTACCGCCTTCTCCGGTTCACACCAGGACGCCATCAACAAGGGCCTGGACGCCCTGGCGCAGGAGGTGCGCCCAGGCGCGAACAACACCGAGGTGTCGTGGGAAGAACTGCAGGAAACCACCTGGGAAGTTCCCTACCTGCCCATCGATCCGAAGGACGTCGGCCGCGATTACCAGGCGGTCATCCGCGTCAACTCGCAGTCCGGCAAGGGCGGCGTGGCCTACATCATGAAGACCGATCATGGCATCAATATGCCGCGCGCCATGCAAGCGGAGTTCTCCTCCGTCGTGCAGGCGGTGACTGACGCCGAAGGTGGCGAAGTCAACTCCAAGAACATGTGGGATATCTTTGCCAACGAGTTCTTAGAGCGCACCTCCCCGCTGGAACTCGTCACCTTCCAGGTTGATAACTCAACCACGGAGGACGAAGACGCCAAGGTAACCGCAACCATCGTCTTTAACGGCGAGAAGCGCATTATCTCCGGCATGGGCAACGGCCCCATCGCCGCATACGCCAACGCGCTGGAAGACGTCGGAATCGACTTCGAGGTCATCGACTACTCCCAGCAGTCCCGTACGGCCGGCGACGATGCCGAAGCCGCCTGCTACATCGCCGCCGAAGTCAATGGCGCACAAGTGTGGGGTGCCGGCATCGCTGGATCCACCACCCGTGCGTCCATCAACGCCATTACTTCAGCGGTCAATCGCGCGGACTAATCCTCCGCCGCGGCACAGGGCGACACAAGGAGAAGGCGAGCTGTTCCGCGCGCCTCCTCCTTGCGCAGTCTCTCGCACGCGCACTCCCCTCGCTAAAGCTACTGACCGTAACATCGCGCTGGCTACACATTGTTGTAGGCCAGCACGGAGAGCTATAGAATAAATACGCGACACAATTGCACAAAGGCATTGAACACCTTGTGCACCCAATAAGAATTTCAGTCCGAACTTCAGCATTCCCTACTGCGCTCAGTTTTGCAACTGCGCGCATTTGTTGCAGTTCTGCAGGCGAAGGCGAACACTATGACGGTCACTAACTACGTGGTCCCCCACTCTGGGTTTGGTGAACCTCGCCGCCTCACGGTTGACGCCGTTAACCCGGAGATGTTCCTGCAGCTGCTCTCCCTGGCGGATAACAATCACCTCAACGTCACCCTGTGTGGGCACTCAAGCTCCGGCTTCCGCGTCCGGTATGAAGATGACATCGTTGGCGTCATCCCCGCTTCCCAATCCGCCGATTACACGGAATTGGATTGGATCATTAGCGCGGGTTTGACCCCACAGGCCACCGCAGAGATTTCGCTCCGCGAGGACGCGGTGGAGGAAACCGTTCCGGCATTCGAGGTTCTCCTCCCGGAGCCAGGCCTGTGCGTCCCGATCAACGTTCCCCCGGCTCAGCGATGGGGCATGCTCGACGGCGACCGTGCCCTTCGCATCACTGACTTTTCGGCCCGCACCCGTTCCCTGCCGAAGCACCCTGCGCATCTACTCGTGCGCTTAACCAACAGCCGGCGCTTCTTCCGCCGCGCCATCGAGATTCATCTCGATGACAAGCTCATCGCCACCGTTCCGCGCGATCAGGCCACGTGGCTGAGCGATACCATCGCTGGATTCAAGCACGAGGGTCTCATTGCCATTGCGCGCGCCTACTTCACGCCGGATGACAAGTCCCCAGCCCTCACCGTCTACTCCGAAGAAGGAACACCAGACGCTCACGTCGCCGTGGGGGCCGCCGGCGTCATCGCTGCCGCCGCTGGCGCGGTTGCCGCGACGGCCACAAACACCGATAGGGCTCATGCAGCAGTCGCGCCGGTGGGTGGATTCCAGGCAACAGGCACAGCACACACCGCAAGTTCCGCTGCCACACAGGGCGCACAAGTCCTCTCCTTGAAATCCTTCGGGACCGCCGCAACAGTTGGCTCAAAGATCGCCGCTGCTAGTACTGGTGTCAAGCTGGTGTGCGCGGCAAGCGTTGCCGTCATCATCGGCGGAACCGCTAGCTTCGTATCCTCTGTGCACGCACTTCACTCCGCCCCCAATCAGGTTGCTGACTCGGCTTTAGAGGAGCACACCACTTCGCTCCTTGCCCCCAGCCCGGCCAATAATGCAGAAGCTGACGCCGCGCTTTCCAGCGAAGCTGACGCAACCGAGGACACGGCTGCAGGCGCCCACCGCCCCGATAACCAGGGGCACTCGGTAGTACCACGCGCCCTCGACCGAACCACTGCCTCGACTCCGGCGGAGCCAACGGAACTGTCTGCGCCGACGGAGCCGATTAAGCTGGCCGAGCCCACGCAACGTGCAGAGCTCGTCACGCCCGGGGAGGCAATTCCTTCCCCGCGCAACACGCACCACGCTGAAGTCACACCACCAGCACCGCGGGAAACCGAAGCCGCAGAAGAGTCCACGTCGCGCACGTCACGGCCCCGCCAGGAGGATTCCACCTCCACCACCACAACTACGAGCGCACCTAGCTCCACGCGGAGCGTGCCGACGTCCTCGCCTTCGGCGACCCCAACTTCTTCGACGACACCGACCTCATCAACTTCGGCGCCGAAGACGACTGCTACGACGCCAACGTCCCGCACCACCACACCTGTCAGCACTCCGCCCACGACTAAGCCAGCGGAGTCGACTACTCCTGCTCCGACGACCACCAAGCCCGCTGCCTCCACGACTGCTACGCCAACCACGACAAAGACTCAGCAGCCCAAGCCGAGCACCACGGCTAAGCCGAGCACCTCGCCCAAGCCCAGCACCACGCCGAAGCCGGAACAGACTTCTGAGCCCACATCGGACCGCACTCCTGAGCCGAGCCGTGAGCCCGAACCGACTCCCGAGCCCACGCCAGACCACGACGGCTGGGTCATCATCATCGAGACCGACTAGTCCGCAACACGCCCTGCCTCGCTGCCAATTCGGGGGATACGGCAGCTTCACGTGTGCCCTTTCCAGCTTCCTCGCGGTTGGGTACTAAACTGTGAACAATGACTACGACACCCGGCCCCACCGAACCTGCAGCGCAGCTCAGCGCAGCAGAGACGCCGGCCGCGGCGTCGCCACAATCCAGCGCCCCGAAACCAGGACCGCGCCCTCACCCAGCTGAGAACAAGCAGAACAGCAAAGAAGATAGGGCGTCGGCCCGCGAAGCAGCCCTCGCTGCCTTCCCCTTTGTTGCGCTGACCATCCAGACCACTGGCATTCACCCCTCCACAGGTCGGTTGCTTACCGTGGATGCGCTGACACTCAACACCGCGGGTGAAACCGGCCAAGAGTTCCACGCCGTCCTCAACCCCGGCGAAGACCCTGGCCCCCGGCATCTTCACGGCTTGAGCGCTGAGGAAATCCAGGCGGGTCAGTCCTTTTCCATGTTGCTCAAGCCGCTGGATCGGCTCATCGATGGCCGCACGCTCATCGTTCACGATGCCCCCTATACCTGGGGTTTCATCGTCGCCGAAGCGCGCCGCGCGATGACTGCCGCCGCCCGCCAAAACCGTGCGCGCAACCGCAACCGCGGTAAAGGCCGGCGCCGTCGCTTCAAGGTGGGACACGTTCCCACCCCAGTAACCATCGTGGATACGCTTGCCACCGCTCGCCGCCAAAGCGTGTGGAGCACCGATATCCGCCTAGCGGCCGTCGCGCGGGATACCGGTCTTCCCGCGCCCGACCCCACCGCCAGCGTCGCCCGTGCGCACCGACCGGAAAAGGACACCTCCCGCGAGGCAACCCGTCTGCTCGTGGACCTCTACCGTGCGCAAGCCGCGGGCCCGCTCAGCAGCGCGGCACCGGATGAGCTGCGAGCTGATCGCTTTGGGCTACAGCGTTCCCACGTCCGCGTCGACGCTGCCGAAGCTCCCCGTCAGCACCACAACCCCGGCCCCTATGTGCCCGGCAAGGAACTCATCCGCGGCATGGAGATCGTCGTTGCCCCGGAGATCACCGAGGACCCCGACACCATCATCGCGGCGTTGGCCCGTGAGGAGCTGAACTACTCGGAGAAGCTCTCCCGCGAGACGTCCCTCGTGGTCTGCAACATCACCACCAACCTTGTGGGCAAGCCCATGCATGCTCACCGCAAGGACATCCCGCTGATGTCCGATGTTGCCTTCCTCGCGGCCCTTGAGCGCATCGAGGAACCGACCGAACCTGAAGAGCAATCCACCTCCGGCGCAACGAGCAATTCGGGTAAGCGCCACAGCAGTGGGCAGCCCAACCGCAATCGTTCCACGAACAAGAACCGCCGCCGCTCGCGCCGCAAGTCCTCCAACGCCCAGCACTCCCCTAAACAAGGACAAGGGCAGAAGAAACACCAGGGCTCCCCGGCCGACGGATCCGCAAGCGACAAGCCTGCTCAGTCGGACTCCAACTCGAACAACCGGAATAAGGGCGGCAACAAAGGGCGCCGGCGTCGCCGCCGCGGCGGACGCGGCCGTCGCAGCAATGGCAACCAGCAGAACCAGCAAAACTCGGGACACAACCGCTCCCACAACACCGATAGCTAGCATCCCCCGACTACTCTGGGGAGCATGAATTTTAACTTCCGAAGCGCGTTTTCTTCCGCGCGCACCGCGGTTGCAACCTCCGCCGCGGCGTTGGCCACCACCGCCTCGCGCGCCACGGGCCGCGGTGCGGGCGGCATGATCGGCGGGCTCATCGCTAACGCCATTGACCCCACTATCATGCAAAACCTGGCCAAGCAGCGCCCAGCCGTCTTGGTCACCGGAACCAACGGCAAGTCCACGACCACGCGGATGCTCGCCGCAGCCGTGCGCACTACGCACACCGTGGCCACCAACGATGGCGGCGACAACATGGATGCAGGAATCATCTCCGCGCTCTTAGCTGGCAAAGATGCAAGCCATCTTGTCTTAGAAGTAGACGAGCTCCATGTCCCCCACGTTGCGGATAACCTCAACCCCACAGCGCTCGTGCTGCTGAATCTCTCCCGCGACCAGCTGGATCGCGTCGGTGAGATCAACAAGATTGAGCGCGCCCTGCGCGGCGCCGTCGAGGCCCACCCGGACATGCTCGTCATCGCCAACTGTGATGACGTCCTCATGACCTCCGTGGCCTATGACGCAAAGAATGTCATTTGGGTGTCCGCGGGTGCCGGCTGGATGGGCGAATCCGTCACCTGTCCGCGCACCGGCGGCCACATTGTGCGTGACGGTGAGGACTGGCGCGCGGTCAAAGTGCTTGCCGACGGCCGCGAGTTCCGCCGCCCCACCCCCACCTGGGCGGTGACGGAGGAAGGCATTGTGAGCCCGGAGGGCGTCGACAAGCTCAAGCTTGCTCTACCGGGACGGGCCAACCGCGGTAACGCCGCCCAGGCCGTCGCTGCTGCCGTGGAGGCCTTCGGCGTGGACCGCCACAAGGCTATCGCCGCTGTCGAAGGCGTCGTTGATGTGGCCGGACGCTACTCCACCATCACGCTGGGCAAGCGCGAGATCCGCCTGCTCTTGGCTAAGAATCCGGCCGGCTGGCAGGAGGCGCTGTCCATGGTGGACCGTGACGCCGATGGCTTGGTCATCGCCACTAACGGCCACGTGGCCGACGGTATTGATATGTCCTGGCTCTGGGACGTGCGCTTCGAGGATTTCGAAGGCATCCCTGTCAAGGCAGCCGGCGAGCGCGGCACGGATCTAGCCGTGCGTTTGGTCTACGCGGATATCTCGCACGAGCTCATTGCGGACCCGCTCACCGCTATTCAATCCTGTCCGGAAGGCCGCATCGAGGTTTTGGCCAACTACACCGCCTTCCGCGATCTGAAGAAGGCACTCACCGCCGCAGCAGCAAAGGAGCACTCGAATGACTAGCCTGCAGATTGGCCTCATCCTCCCTGACATCCTGGGCACCTACGGCGATGACGGCAACGCCCTAGTCCTGCGCCAGCGCGCCCGCATGCGCGGCCACGAGGCGGAGATTGTCCCCATCAAGCTGGGTGAGCCGGTGCCGGAATCCTTTGATGTCTACACCCTCGGCGGCGGCGAGGACACCGCGCAGATTCTCGCGGCAGAGCACCTCATCGCTGACGGTGGCCTCACCCGCGCTGCCTCCGCAGGTCGCCCGATTCTGGCAATTTGCGCGGGCCTGCAGGTGCTCGGCGAGTCCTTCCGTGCGTCCGGTCGCGTGGTGGATGGCGTGGGGCTTATCGACGCCACCACTGCCTCCATGACCGAGCGCGCCATCGGTGAGGTAGCCGCCGACCCCACCAAGGCCGGCATCACCGCTGAGCTCACCGAACCGCTCACCGGTTTTGAGAACCACATGGGTGCCACCATCCTGGGCCCTGCCGCCCAACCACTGGGAACGCTCACGCGCGGAACCGGCAATGCGGACACCGCCGCCATCCTGGACCTCCCCGACAAGGCCGTCCAGCGCAGTGCCGAGGGCGCGGTACAGGGCAGCGTCATCGCCACCTACATGCACGGCCCTGTCTTGGCGCGCAACCCGCAGCTGGCGGATTTGCTGCTGGCCAAGGCCATGGGAGTCGCGCTCAGCGAACTCGAGCCCTTGAACATCCCCGCCATTGATCAGCTGCGCACCGAGCGTTTTAATGCCTCGGAGCCGCCGCGCTCGCAACGCTAGGGGCGCTCGGAGGCACCGCGCCGCTAGACCGTCAGGCGGCCACTCAACGCACGCGACAGCGTGAGCTCATCGACGAACTCAAGGTCGCCTCCCAGCGGCATGCCGGAGGCCAGGCGCGTGATCTTCAGTCCCGGGAAGTCTCGTAGCAGGCGCACAAGGTAGGCCGCGGTGGCTTCGCCTTCGGTGTTGGGATCGGTGGCGAGGATGACCTCGGTGATGTCCGGGGAATCGTCGTAAAGCGGCTCTTCCGGGGTGGAATCCGCAAGCTCTCGGTCCGGTAGTACGCCGCCGAGGCGCTGCAGCAGTTGCGAGATGTTGAGGTCTTTCGGGCCCACGTTGGCCAGCGGGTCGAGCGCGCCGCCCAGTACGTGGTAGCGGCCGTTATATTCGCCGGTGCGCTCGATGACCTGGATGTCCTTGGGCTCTTCCACCACGCAGATGGTAGAGACATCGCGCTGCGAGTTCACACAAATGCGGCAGACTTCCTCGCGGGAAATATTGCAGCAGATGCGGCAGAAAGTCACACCATCACGCACCGCTCCCAGCGCCTTCTGAAGGCGGTCGATCTCCTCCGGGTCTTGATGCAGAACGTGGAAGGCGATGCGTTGCGCTGACTTCGGGCCAATACCCGGCAGGCGCGAGAACTCATCGATGAGATCCTGCAGTGGTCCTTCAAACACGCAATGCTCCCCTCACTTAACAATCCCCACGACCTTGACGGCCGGAGACACAACAAAAGGCCGCGCCACCCTCCGCGAAGAGAGCAACAACGGCCTTTAAGTCTAACGCGCGGCTTACTGGTTACCGCCGAAGACATCCTGGATGGACGGACCATCATAGTTTTGCTGGGACTGGCCCATGCCCTGGGACAGCGGGCCAATCTTCTCCTGTGCCAAGCGGCCGGCTGCGGCGTGAGCCTCCTTGAAGGCGCCGACGATGAGGTCCTGGAGGGTATCGATGTCCTCCGGGTCCACCACAGACTTATCAATGGAAATGCTCTGCAGCTCAGCGCCACCGGTCATGGTGACCTTCACCAGGCCATTGCCTGCGCTGCCTTCGACGGTGGCGGCCAGGATTTCCTTCTGTGCCTTTTCTAGTTCAGCCTGGACGCGAGCGGCCTGCGCCAGGATCTCGTTCATGTCATTTGCCTGCTGCATCGGATCGTTCTCAGTCATGCTAAAAGTCCTTTCGTGCGGTTATTTTCACTACGCGCCAAGTGTACAGATGCCGCGCTACAGCCGCCGCGCTCCCAACTCCTGCGCGAGGAGCTCCATGGCGACCTCCGTGGCGTTGCGGTGGTCCATCTCTCCGGCGCTCTGCGCGGCCTCCATCATCTCGCGCTCCTCATCCGCGCGGGTGTACTCCGGCTGCGGTGCGGGCGCATGCTGGGGAGCTGACTGCTGCGACGAAACAGACGTGTGGCCTGCGCTTTCCGACGCTCCATTCGCCCCCGCCGGTGGACCGTACTCCTCCGGTGGGGCCTCGAACTCGCCTTCGTCCGGACCCGGCTCCGGCGGCAGCGGAACGCCGTTGCCGAACTTGGGAACCTTGGAAAACTCTTCATCGCGTTGGGCCGCGACCTGGGTCGCCTGCGCGATGCGTGATCGCCATTGGCTGCCACGGGACTCCCTCTTTGGGGGCACCGCCGCCCCGCGCGGGGCGGCCTCCGACCGCTGTGGTTCTGCCGGCGGGCGCGAGTCTGCCTTCTCGCGCACACCGTGCTGGGGCTGAGGTTGCTCCCTCGTCGTTTCAGACGACGGAGCCTGCTGCCCGATTTGGCGCGGCGCGCCCCATGGATCATCGCTGGCGTTATTGGGTTCCTTCGCTGCCGGACTCTCTGCCTCCTCGTCGGGCTCGGAGGCCTCACGTTGCGGTTGGTTGGGGTTCCACTGGGTGCGCTGGGTGGGCTCTGGCACCGTGAAACCGTGTGCCTTCGGGTCGGTACCGATAACACACGTGACCTTCAGTTCTCGGCTGAGCTCTTCCTTGAGGACGGTCACGATGACCTCATTGGTGCCTGGTGAATTGATGCGTTCAGCCAACGCGCCCGTGGTGTGTCCAAGGACGAGAGTCTCATCCCGCACGCCGAGGACACGGGCTTCGGCGAGCATGATTTCAGCGACCTTATTACGCCGCCCAATCGTGGCGCGCAGATCAGACCACCGCCCGCGAATCTCCGCGGCAAGGTCCTGGGGCTGCTCAGGCTCAGGTTGCTGTTCCTGTTGTTCAGGCTGTTCCGATGGCTGCGGCTGTTCCGGCTGCTCCTGCTGCGGCTCAGGCTGCACTTCCGGTTGTGCAGGACGCTCCGGCGCCTGAGACTGCGAGGCCTCGGGGGCTGAAGGTTGCTGCTCCTGAACCTCCTGTTGCTGCGGCGCCTGTTGCTGCGCCTCTTGAGGCTGGGCTGGTTCTTGGGGCCGCTCGGCCTGCTGTGGTTGCTGTTGCTGGGCCTCCTGCTTCGCTGCCTGACGGCTGCGACGCTGCGCGATGATGGCCGCGGCAGCGGCCGCCGGATCCTGTGCGCTGGCGACCGCAGATGGCTGGCGCTGCGCAGGCGCGGAGCCCTGCCCCGCGGGTGCGGAAGGCTGTGCCCCCGCACCTTGCGGCAAGGCACTGGGTACCTGACCGGCAGCTGCCGCCGCGGGGGCGGAGCCAACGATCAAGTGGGCACAGAGGATTTCTAGAAGTAGGCGCGGGGACGTCGCACCTCGCAGGGAGGACACGCGCTCGTTGACGGTTTCCGCCAGGTAGGCCAGCTGCGGACCGGAGAAACGCTGCGCCTGGGCGGTAAGGACTTCCCCGCGATCAGTCGGCGCCGAGACCAGACCTTCCTCCAATGCGGAGGGCACGGCTTGCAGGATCATCAGATCCCGCAAGCGATCCAACAGGTCGATGGCAAAACGGCGAGGTTCGTGGCCGGCTTCAATGACATCGTCGACAAGCCGGAAAAGCCCCGCCTTGTCCTGACTAGCCAGGGCATCCACCGTATTATCCAGCAACCCCACGTCCGTGACACCCAGAAGCGGGCGGGCTACCTCGTAGGTCAAGCCATCGGGGCCCGCACCCGCCAACAGCTGGTCAAGGATGGACAAGGTATCACGCGGCGAACCCCCGCCAGCCTGGATGACCATGGGGTACACGGTGTCATCCACGTGGACGTTCTCCGAGGCCACGGTGCGCTCCAGCAGCCCCTTCATCGCCGGCGGGGTCAGCAGACGGAAGGGATAGTGGTGGGTACGCGAGCGGATGGTGCCGATGATCTTCTCCGGCTCCGTCGTGGCGAAGATGAAGATGACGTGCTCCGGCGGCTCCTCGACAACCTTGAGCAAGGCATTCGCACCGGAGGCAGAAATCATGTGGGCCTCATCGATGATGAAGATGCGGTAGCGCGACTCCGCCGGCGCGTAGTAGGCGCGGTCACGCAACTCGCGCATATCCTCCACACCGTTGTGGGAGGCGGCGTCGAGCTCCGTGACATCGAGGTTGCCCGGGCCACCCGGGGCCAGCGAGACACACGAATCGCACACGCCGCACGGCGTTGAGGTTGGCCCCTGCTCACAATTCAGCGAGCGGGCCATGATGCGCGCCGACGACGTCTTTCCGCAGCCACGCGGGCCGGAAAAGAGGTACGCATGGTTAATGCGCCCTGCGTCGAGGGCGGCGGATAAAGGCGTGGTGACCTGCTCTTGGCCTACCACTTCCGCGAAGGTTGCTGGACGATATTTCCGGTAAAGAGCCACGGTTAGTCAGTGTAGCGTCTCAACCCGACACGTCACTCTGAGCGCTTCCAATCCAGCAGATCGATGCCTTGTTCAGCCACCGCTTGTTGCAGCGCCGGCACGCCTTCCTCAACGGCGTAGGCATACTCGGCATCGCTTAGCATGAGCAATTGGCACACCAGCGTCAGGCGCTCCTTTTCCGCCAGCTGCGGGGTCTGTCCGCCCCACAGGTATGGGGCGATGAGCATGCCATGGCGCACGCTGAAATGAGCGAAGCGCTCGTCATCCTCCGCAAAAAGCTTGGGCAAGAGCAAGCCCGGCTGCGCGGGCAGCAGCCCTGCGGCTTGTTTAAGCAATGCCGCTGCCGCGCTCACCGCGGCAGCAACCTCCGGTTGGCCGGTGCGTGCAACGGTGAGCAGTTCGCAGCGCACATCGATCCCCTGCTCGGCATGCGCCAGCCCGGTATCGACATCGGCGAAGCCACACGTGACCGCGAGGGACTGCTCACCCTCCAGCGAGGCTAAGCCCAAGCGCTGCCCCTCGACATTTCTGAACTCGAGGTCAGCCGGGATGATCTGGTCGAGCCAGTAGGCCGTCTCGTCGGAGTTGATTGCCTTATGCCCCCAGCTTCTCTACTGCGGCGAGCAGCACACAGGTGGCCACGCCATCCATTGCTGCCTCGACTTCTTCCTGCGGCGGCAGGGACGGTGCCAAGCGAATGTTGTGGTCCTTGGCGTCCTCGCCGTATGGGTACGCCGAACCAGCCTGGGTCAGGAGAATGCCGGCGTCACGGGCCAGCTCCCACACGCGGGTGGCGGTGCCCTCCATCACGTTGAGGGAGATGAAGTAGCCGCCCTTGGGGTGGGTCCAGTCCGCAATCTCATGGTGGGTGAGGTTCTTATCCAGGATGCGAAGAACCGCCTCGAACTTCGGCGCCAGCAGCGCAGCGTGGCGGCGCATAACCGCGCGCACGCCCTCGGCGGAACCGAAGAACTCGTAGTGCGCAAGCTGGTTGATCTTGTTCGGGCCAATGCCGCGGATACCGGCGTGCTCCAGGTACCACTCGAGGTTGTCTTCGGAGGAACCGAAGAAGCTCACTCCGGAGCCAGCGAAGGTGATCTTCGACGACGAGGACATAGCCCAGAAGCGGTCCGGGTTTCCTTCCTGTTCCGCAATCTCCAGAATCGGCAGAACCTCCGGGAAGTCCTCGGTCAGCGTGTGCACGGCATAAGCGTTGTCCCACACGATGCGGAAGTCCGGTGCGCCGGTCTCCATCGCAGCGAGGCGGCGGGTCTTCTCTTCCGAGATGACGGCACCCGTGGGGTTGGAGAACATCGGCACAACCCACATGCCCTTAACCTGCGGGTCCTTGGCCAGCTCCTCGACTGCTTCGATGTCCGGGCCATCTTCTTCCATCGGTACCGTAACCAGCTCGAAGCCGAAGGTTTCCGTGATGGCGAAGTGGCGGTCATAACCCGGGGTGGGGCAGATCCACTTGACGGTCTCTTCCTTGGACCACGGCTTCTCAGAGCTGTTGGTGCCAAAGGTGTAGGCCCACAGGATGAGGTCATACATGATGTTCAGGGAGGAAGAGTCCGCTGCGACGAGGAGCTCTGGGTCCATGTTGGTGAGCTTGCCCCAGAGATCGCGCAGCTCCTTGATGCCCTTCTGGTTGCCGTAGTTGCGCAGGTCATTGCCGGCAGCGTCGGTGTAGTGACCGCGGCCCGGCAGGACGAGCAGGTCATTAGACAGATCCAGCTGTGCCTTGGACGGCTTACCGCGGGTCAAGTCAAGATCCAACCCCTCAGCCTTGAGGGCCTCGTAGTCCTTGCGCACCTGCGCGGCAAGCTCATCAAGCTCGGACTTTTCAAGATTAAGAAGAGACATCCGTCTTCCTTCCGGGACGTAGTGCGGGCATATGGCAACCATACTAACGCCCCGTCACATCCCCGGCCTAAACGACAGGATGTGTTGGTGAGGTTGGGTGGTTAGCTGGTCTGGCGTGCTGGTATTAGGATGATTTCACTTATCCGGAGGGATACCCCAGCCTCGGGCCGGAAATACCGCCGGGGAAGTGC
>NZ_JBRBAU010000023.1:0-22327 GCF_053480195.1 Corynebacterium guaraldiae
GGGGCAGGGGCAGGGGCAGGGGCAGGCTTCGGTGCAGGAGCAGGTGCCGGAGCTGGTGCCGGCGGAGAAGGGATGATGCCCGGCAGCGGGTTCGGAATGATGCGCTGCTGCACCGCCCAGTACACGCCACCGGCGGCAGCCGCGAGGACCGCTGCGGTAATGCCCACGCCGAGCGCAATCATTTCACCTTCGGAAGACTGCTGGAATTCGGCGTCATCCTCATCCTTGTTGGAGGAGCCAGAACCCTGGCTCGAGGAATCAGCTTCCTGGGAGGAGGAGTCAGACTCGGAGGAAACCGTTGCGGTTGCCTCGGCGTTAGGGGCCGTGGTCTCCGCTTGAGCTGGAACAACAACGGACAGTGCGACAGATACAGAAACAGAGGCGGCGAGAACCGCGCGAGAGAACTTCTTCATAAACTCAAGTTATATCCTGCAGCACTACCCCGCAGGAAATCGCGCTCATCCGAGGGCTACATCACGCCGGAAAGCCACAGCGAGCTGGAAATCAGCAGCGGGCTACACCGCATGCGTTAACGGATGAGCCCGCCGCGCCGATATCAAAAATGTAGCGCATTTCGTCGCTGCACTTCCCTATCACTCATATCTCTGATGCGCCCTCTCCTCGCGCCTCTCTCATCTCTTTGTGGCGCCTCTCGGTGATGCCGCGGAGCTACATCACGGTGGACGGCTCTGCGGCTCCCTCAGAAACGATCGCGGAAGGCTGCTCATTCGCCGTGGGCGCGGGCGTTTCGGAGTTTTGCTCCACTGGGGCCTGGGTTTCGGCGTCCTGCGGATCCGCGGGGGCATACACAGCTTCGCTGTCCGGGGTGCTATCAGTTGGCGTGTCCGGATCAACTTCTGCCGTCGGCTCCTGTTCTGCGGAGCCCGTGGAGTCAGTTGCCGGCGCCTCCTGAGGTGTGGTCAGTGGCGCGGAGGAAGGCGCAGAAGGTTGCGCCGACTCAGAAGCGGATTCGGACTGCCCCATCCACCGCGAGGGCGATAGCCACCCGGCGTCCACCCCATCAGGGTTAGCGGAGGAAAGCAGCAACAGGCCAACCACACCGAGGCCGGCGATGAGCCCCGTCGTTGAGGCCCGCACGCGCCCGCCGAGCGTCCAGAAATAATTCCACTTGTTGTCCGGCTTATCGTCGCGCCAGATACCGCGCTGATAATCGTCCTCTTCTTCCTCCTCGGAGTCGTCCGCATAAGCCGGCCGTCCCGGCCCGTCGTCCTTGCTGTCTTGGGGCATAGCTCCGGCATCAGCGACGGCGTCGGCAGCAATGGCCTCCGTCTCCGCATCCGATGACACGTCATTGTGCGAAGGCTCCGCAGTATCTGCCGCCGGCATGATGGTGGTGGGGGCGTCGGCAGCGGAGACGTCGCCAAGCTCCTGCGAGACATCCCCCGGCATGCCCTCAGTGGTAGGAAGCTTGTACAGATCCCAGAAGGTGGAGAGCAGCGCCGAGCGGATCGCGCGCTCCACCGCCCACTGGCGGGCGGGGTTGACCTGCACGAGGACGCGGTACTGCACCTGCCATGGCTGGCCGGCCGCAGTGGGGGCCGTGAGCCCAGTGGCGGGCAGAACGTCGAGCTCACCGGCCACATCCGCGTGGATGTCTGGGGCTTCAATGGCTCGCTTCGAAATCTTTTCCACCTGTTCGGTGATCTCCGGCAAGGACTCGCCCTCGTGGACCGGGATGGCGATATCCACCACCGCGCGCGACCATTCTTGCGAGAAGTTCGTGACCACGCCCGCGGAACCATTCGGCACCATGACCACTTCACCGGTGGGTGTGCGCACCGTCGTCGTACGCAGGGTCAGCGAAACAACGGTGCCCTCCACGCCAGTTACACCGTCGAAGCTGACGTAATCACCCACGCCGAACTGCTTTTCCGAGAGGATGAAGAATCCCGCAAGGAAGTCACCGATGATGGCCTGCGCGCCGAAACCGACGGCGGCCGAAACGACTGTCGCCGGGATAGCCGCGCCCAGGGGCGGCACCCCGACGTTGGCCAGCGCAGCCAACACAAGAAGGAAAAAGGCCACCGCCTGCGCCACGTAGACTAGTGCACCGGCGAGCGCCAAACGCGCCTTGGTAGATTCTTGATTCTCATCCAGACGGGACTCAATGACCCGCACTGCCAAGCGGCCGATGCGCGGGATGAGAATCGCCAACAACAGCATTCCCAACAGCGGCAGGCCGTGATCCACGATGGCCTGCCACACGGCGAACAAGTAATACTTCAGCATTGCGCCAAGCCTAGTCCTTCAGCCTGACAGAACCCTTGGAGCCTTAAGCGCGATGGGTGAGATAGTAATTCGGAGTTGGCTTCCACGTGTAGCCCGCGGGGACGATGTCCTCGCCGAAAGCGCAGAAAGTCTTGGTCGTCCACAGTGGAATCGCCGGCATCTTTTCCAGCAACAGGCCCTGAGCCTCCGTGTAATGCTTTTGGGCTTCCTCCCGGCTCTTCGCCTGACCCGCCTTCTTCAGCAGCTCATCGTATTCAGAGCTGTTAAAGCCTGATTCATTCTCCGAAGAGTAGGACGCATATAGCGGCACCAGGAAGGTAGATTCCTCAGGGAACTCCGCCTGCCAGATCGTGCGGAAGGCACCGGTGAGGTGACGGGCAATCACCTCTTGTCTGAGGTCCTTCAAAGTGGCAAACTCATGGCCCTCCGCCGGCACGCCGAGGGTATCCGACAGTTGCTTCGCCACGGCGTCGATCCAGGTCTTATGGCCGCCGTCGGTGTTATAGGAAATGCTGAAAATCCCATCAAACGGTTCCAGCTTTTCCGCCTGCTCCCACAGTTCGCGGGCCTTCTCCGGCTGGTAGGTCAAGACGTCGGCCCCCTCCGGTGTCGGCGGAATGGAACCGTCCAGCGGCGCGACGAAGCCGGTAGCGGGAAGCACCATACCGTGGAAGATGTCCCGGGCCATTCCTTCGCGGTCGATTGCCATGGACAACGCGCGGCGGCGCAAGCGTCCGGCCTCACCGCGGAAGTTCGCATCGTTGGCGGGGATGGTGATTTCCATGATGGAGCCGCCAGGCTTGGCCAAGGCGCGGGAGCCCAGTTCCTTTTCGAAGCTGCCTAGCTTCTCCGCCGGGATCCGCGTGAGCACGTCCAGCTTGCCATCTACGAGGTCCTGGTAGGCCTGCTCCTCCGAGGAATACACCACGAACTTGATGCCTTCATTCTGCGGCGTCCGCGGGCCCTTGTAGCGAGGGTTCGGCACGAGGGTCACAGCCTTTTCGCGCTCCCAGGAAGCCAGCACATAAGGCCCACTGCCAATGGGATCCGTTCCGCGATCGCTCAGCCTATCCTGGTCTTCGGAACGCATGGGGAAAAAGACCGAGTATCCCAGGCGCTCGAGGAATCCCGCCGTGGGGCGTGAGAGCTCAATGCGGAAAGTTTTCGGCCCCGTCACCTTAAGGCCGCGCATTGACTTCCTGCCTTCGTGGAAGCCCAGGATTGGTTCAAAGTGATGCGCGGAGAGCAGCGACTGGCGCACCGCGGTATTCCACGTATCGACGAAGTCTTCTGCTTCCACGGTTGAACCGTCGGAAAACACGGCGTCCTCCCGAATCACCACGTCATATGTCGTGTCATCGACCTGCGTGATGGATTCCGCCAAGTCATAGTGAGCGCCACCGGTTTCATCCAGGTACATCAACCCCGAGTACACAAGGTTGATGATGGTTTGCCCCGGCACATCGTTGGAATCAGCCGGGATGAGGGTGCGCTGTGGCTCCGATATGTCCGTGGTGATGAGGTTCATGTCTGAGGTGTCGACGTTGCCAGGTTCCGCCGTGCATCCCGCCACCGTGGGCGCCACGACGCCCGACACCGCTAGCGCCGCCAGCATGCCTAGAAAAGAACGCCTCGAAGTCACGCGTTCATCACCTCACTCTCACTAATACTTTAAAGGATCTAATCATCTCTCTTTTCATAACGGCGCATGAGCCTCTCCACCAATTCATCGGTGAGCTGGTCATCGGCCAAAATGCGATCCAAAAGCTCGCGTGGTGTCGGCCCCTCGGCGCTTGGGGTCTCGTAGGAATCTCCGCTCAAGTCCACGCCGAAATCGGAGGTTTCCGCTTCCGCGGCGGGCGGCTCCATCATCTGCGACATCTCCGCCACTTCCTCATTGAAGGAATCGAGGAACTCGGTGGCGTCGATGGCTGCTTCCGAACGGCGCTTGCCGGCGCGCACCTCGCGCTCAATACGGCGCTGCAGTGCCTTTTCCATCTGGTTGTGGCGCCAAGAGCGGAGCTTGGAGGGCTCTAGGCGACGCCCCACGGCCCTGCCCTTGCTTTCCGCCTTGCGCGCCATCACCATGACGTAGGCCGCGGTGTCATTAACCGGCGCCCACTCCTGGCGGGCGGGCACGCGCCACCCGGCCCAGATACCCAGCATGGTCATCACGAAGGAGACGACCGGACCAAGAATGACTCCCCAGGCCAAGTAGCCGGCCGAATCCGCGCCGAGGACCACCAAAGCGCAGGCCACCGCGGGGATCACAGTGGGAGTGTTATCCCCAAAGACGGCGGGTTCGCGCCCCATGGCGATGTCACGGATCATGGAACCACCGGTTGCAGTGAACACGCCCATCATGATGCAAGGAATCAGCGGCAGCCCATAAGCAATGGCTTTGAGCGCGCCTGTCGACGCCCACAGCGCCGAGACCACCGCATCCCCATGGGACTGGACGTAGTCCCACGTCTTGCCTTTGAAGTAGACGAAGCGGGCGATGATTGCGCCGGCAAACGCCAGGTAGAGATACTCCGGCTGACTCATCGCGGCGACGGTGCCGCGGTTGATCAGCACGTCACGGATCATGCCGCCGCCGAGGGAGGAGAACATCGCAATGAAGAAGAAGCCCACGATGTCATAGCCACGCTGGCGGGCCATGGTGCCGCCAATCATGCCCATGAGGAGGACACCAATGATGTCGGACCAGTAGTACAGCGACTCGATCAATGGGTCCATCTCGACAACGCTCATGGTGGTCATCGTATCGGGTAAGCCGCAATCCCACTCACATTAAGGCCTTAATCGCTCGGATACGTCGCCTAACTGCCGGCGTACGAGGGCTTAGAAAAGGCGCTAATGCACGTAGAGCTCGTTGTAGGCTTTCTCAATCCAAATGACATAAAACACTTCCCCGTCTTTCCAGCCCGCAAAAGGGAGATTCCCTTTGTGGCGGTAAACCCGGAACCTCTCGACGTCCTGAAACTGCCGAGGAATCTTAGGAATGATCGCGCTTGCCGGAATAAACTCTGAGCCAAGTCCGTGCTTGGGATGCTGTGCCAGCTCTTTCCATGACAGCACTGACCGTTTGTGCCACTTTTCTAAAAACTCCGCGCGCATCGAGTCATCTAGCTCCCCGAAGCCCCACCCCTTCTGCAGGAACCGCGTTGACAGGAGCGGATAGTCAGCCCTAGAACTGCGAAGAGCATCCACAACACTCGACTCTGGGGCGCTCCTCGCCCCTCTGGTTGGCCTGCTTCCCCGCCGTTTACTTTTCTTGCCCACGGCTAGCAGAAATAGTTCTTCAGATCGGCATCCGTAATCTCTAGCCCTCGTGTGCCCTCGACGAAGTTCTTTTTCCAAGGAGATTCGGTGTGGGTTTTATTACGCAATGCCCATGCAGAGTATGGGCCATATTTGTCCCACACCTCAATCAGATCCTGCTCGACGTCACGGTAATCATCCCAATCAAAGTCATCTGAGATGAACTCATCGGGGTCTATGGGAAGCTTTCCGTAGTGCTTGACGTCATGGTAGATGTCTACAACTACTGGGCCATGCGCCCATGCTTCCATTCGGTCAGGGAAAAGCGGCAGGCCATCAGAAGAACGCATATGCAGACCTTTGGCGTAATAAAGAAGCTTTTGAAGCTTGAGCTGCGTAATTTCTGCATCGTCAGTTTCATCAGCCCACGCTACGAACCATTCAGCTATTTGCCGCGCCGTATATTGTTCCATGTCTGCCCTCCTTCCGGTTCCTGCCAAGAGTACAACAGGCCCAAGACACGGCACCATCCCAACGATCGAACAGGAGTAAGAACACCCGTCATAAGGGCAGCATCAAGAGGGCGCAATGAGAGCTTTAAGCTGTGGGGCCACCGGGGCTCGAACCCGGGACCAACGGATTATGAGTCCGTAGCTCTAACCGACTGAGCTATAGCCCCGCGTATTCCCTGCCAGCTTTTATGCACACAGCGAATCCGCTCCCAGCAACATTAATCGGCGGGCCCAGAAAACGGCAATTTAGGCCCCTGAAATCGCTGTCTAAGCTTCAGCAGCGCTCTTCCGCCCTTTCACCGCCAAGACAGGTTTCTGTTCACTTAGGTTCCAGCACACTGAGTTAGCCACCAGGCCTATTCTTTCTTCTTCATTCTTCTGGCTTGCCTGCGCGCGCGGCGTCGCGCGCGCTTTGCTTTGCGGATGTCCACGACCCACCGCGGAACAAAAGGCCACGGAAGCGGAATCCCAATCGCCCCCGTAAACCCAATAACTCCAATGACGAAAGCTGCCACGAGCGGAACAATCAGCACCGTTTCGACGGACTCGGGAAGGTTCGCACTTGCTACCAACCCTGTGGCACCGGCCGCGCCCATAATAAGCGTGCCATAAGGATAAATGAAGAGGACGCCATCGCTTTCTGCACCTGTTGCATCGGCTGAGTCGTACCACTCTTCTGATTGGGGATTCCTCCGCACGTACCGGATGTAGAAGGTCCAGTAGGCCAGCATGACCAGCACTAAACCGACACACACAAGCAGCCCAGTGATATCTCCGTCCATAGGATGCGGCCTCCTGTGGTTGCTGGTTGCGGTATGTAAACAGACGCTACCAGCGACTGCTGGAGTGAGTTCGAAATCCGGATGCGGGCACGCTCCCGGGCCTAGGACAGCTATCTATGATCCGGCATGCGTGAGCCTGTAGTGTCGCGACCATGAGGCTCCTTTCCTTTAGCGTGTCCAACTTCCGCAGCATCCGCGCCACGCAGACGCTTGCGCTGTACCACCACTGGCAGCGCTCCACCGCCCCGGAGGAAGGATGGGCACAGATCAGCGAGCCCACCACCGTGCTCATCGGCCCCACGGCGTCGGGAAAGAGCAGCGTCCTCAATGCCCTCGCCTTCGCACTGCTCGCCATCGAATCCTCCGCCACCACCTGGCTTGCCGACGCCCCACCCAACCAACTCCCCCACGCCCCGTACCGCCTAGATCCCCGCACGCAGCGCCTGCCCAGCACTTTCGAGCTGGATTTTGAGCTCGATGGCGTGCGCTACCTCTACGGATTCCAGTGGAGCTTCACCGGCGTGCACGCGGAATGGCTCAGCCGCGTGCCATCGACAAGGTGGAGCCCCTGCTTCGTGCGGACCCGCGGTGAGGAGGTACAGTGGACGAAATCCTTCATGGACAAGGGGGACGTCGCCAAGCTCGGCCCCGTTACGGACACCGAGCTGATCCTCTCCGCCGGCCTGCGCGATGGCCACCCTGTCCTCGCGCCGCTGGCCCGTGCCCTGGTGCACGACGTGGCCTACCTGCCGCACGGGCACTCCTCCATCAGCACGTCCGCACGCATCACCACCCTCATCCGCACTGGCAAGCTGCACCTGCATGAGGCCGCCGCGCTGCTGCGCGCGGCCGATGCCGGTATCCACTCCGTGCGGCTCAACCAGGACCACATCCCGGAGCACGTCTTCCGCCAGATGCGCCCGGTCATCGATGCGCTTAGCCACAGCGACGGCAGCATCCGCCGCCCCGACGAGTTCCGCGGCTACACCGATGCGGAGATTGAATCCCTGCTGCACGCCATCATCGTGGAGCACAAGTCCGATGATTCCTTCTACGAGCTGAAGCTGACCGATGAATCCGGCGGCACGCAGAACTGGATGGCCACCGCTCCCCTGGTTCTCGATACCCTGCGCCGCGGCGGAATCCTGGTGGCCGATGAGCTGGATTCCGCCCTGCGCCCAGCACTCCTCGACTTCATCATCCAGGCCTTCCGCGAGCCCAGCATCAACGTCAACGGCGCGCAGCTCATCTTTGCCTCCCACACCTTCAGCGTCCTCGAGCGCGCCGGCGAGCTGGGCCTGCGCCCCGAGAGCTTCTGGTCCGTGGAGAAGACCTCCGCCGGCGAATCGGAACTGCACAACCTCAGCGACGTGCCCGTTTCCCTGGGCAACCCCGACGCCACCCACCACTTCCTGCGCGAGCGCTACGGCACCGCCTCACGAGAGGCACTGACTGCGCTGCGGGAGCTTGTCACGGATGGTGCATGAAAGGGGCGGGCGCTTGGCGACGACTCCCCTCAAAACAAATGCGCATTCTCCTCTTCGAATGCACGCCATTCCTGAAACGCCTTAACACGTTCTTTGGCACGCTGGCGCCTCATTTGCAATACGTCTTCGCGCTTGAACCTCGTATGCGTTCCACGCTTGTAGGTCGCAATTCTTCCTTCTTTTGCCCATTTCATGAGCGTTGGGCGCGAAACGCCTAGCAACTCGGCGGCTACCGTACTGGTGAGCTCCTCAGGAATGCGAGAGATCGTGACATGCCCTCGTTGCACAACGGACATCAAGACCTGGGAAATCAATCGCTGAACATTACGCGACAACGCGACTGAGCGCTCTTGCGCTAGCCACCCCAGTCAGCTTCCAAGGCGTTGTCATTCAACAGGTTGGCCAAGTCACTCGCGATACCCATGAAGAGTAGGGATTCACTCGCAACAACAAACGTCGCTCAGGCGAGTCTTTCATCAAACAATTCTCGGACTCGACTCAAGCGCTCAAGGAACGCCTCCGCCGCGAAGCAGCGATCGACGATCCTGATATCGAGATCGCCCATATTTCAGCGCCTTCCCTGGAATCCTTGAAAAAGTCGCATTCACGGTATTTCATGGGCCGCGTCGAGGTACAAGACGACCAGGTGGATGCAGCCTAAAGCTTCGCTTCTGGTCCCGCCTCCATGGGCGTAATTATTTCAACTTATTCTCTGTAGGACATGCACCAGGCAGAGGGCTTCGAAAATCTGAGCCCGACTCCACTGCGCATGTCCGGTACACCTGTCAGAATCAAGACATGTCTGTTGAAGCACGCGCCCTCTCCCTCCGGCGCTTGATGCGCGATTCCGCCGCAATCCGGCTCCTGGCTGCGGATAACGCGCCCGTGATTCTGGCGTTGATTGCGGAGTACTTCCCACGCGGCACCCGGGCGCGCCCAGCAGCAGAGGTATACGAGCTCATGGTCACCGATTTCGAGGTTTTGGCCAGCGAGTTTTCCATGCCCCGCACGCCACAGAACTACTGCAATGACTGGGTCAAGGCCGGCTGGTTAATCAGAAAGTCCGGCAAGAGCTCCCACGGCGAAACGCTCGAGCCCAGTGAAGATGCGCTCTCAGCACTCGAAGCCATCGAGCGCTGGGAAGCACCGGTGACCGCGGTGACCGCCTCACGGGTGGAGTCGATCAGCTCGGCGCTGCAAAGGCTGGCGCGGGATACCAACGAGGACATCGCTAGCCGCGTGGCCAGCTTGGAAGCAGAACGTGACCGCATTGACCGCGAGATTGAGAAGGCACACCTCGGGCAGTTTGAAAGCCTCACCGCCGCGGAGACGGAGGAGCGCGTCCAAGACGTACTGAACATGGCCATGGCCGTGCCGAGCGATTTCGCCCGGGTTCGCCATGAGCTCGAGGCCCTCAACCACCAGCTTCGCCGACAGCTCTTAGATCCGGAGGGCTACCGCGGCGAGGTGCTGGAGGAAATCTTCAACGGCGTGGACCACATTGCGGAATCGGAGGCCGGGCGCAGCTTCCGCGGCTTCTATTCCCTCCTGATGGATAGAGAGCGCAGCGCCTGGTTGGACCAATGGATCAAGGAGGTTCTGGAAAGCGAGCCCGGGCAGCAGCTCGCCCCGGACAGGAGGCAGCGGCTGCGCAGCCTCTTCCGCGATATGGAGGAAACCAGCTTCGAGGTCAACCAGACCATGACCGGGCTGGCGCGCAGTTTGCGCAACTACGTCTCCTCCGAGCAATTCGCGGAGGACCGGCGCATGATTGAACTGCTGCGCGAGGCCCGCGGCATGGCCATTGATGCCGCGCAGAACTCCGAACTGAAGGCCTTTCACCGGATGGACACACCGCTGCAGCGCATCGGCATGTCGATTCATTCGGTCTCCCGCATCCGCCTGGCCAATCCCGGGCGGGAGGTCGTGGAGGAGGCGCCAGTGGCCTACCAGCCCGGCACGGAAGACCCGCAGGCGCTCTATGAGCTGGTCCGCGAATCAGAAATCGACTTTGAGGAATTGCACGAGGCGGTACGCGGGGCCGTCGCCAAGTCCGGCCCCTGCACTATTGGCCAGGTGCTGCAGGCCTATCCCCCGACGCAAGGTCTGGCCAGCGTAGTGGGTTTGGTACATATCGCGGATTCCCACCCGTTGCCCTCGCTGAAAGAAGAACACGAGACAGTCATGTGGACCGAGGAAGACGGTACCGTGCGTTGCGCCCAGATCCCCACCATGTATTTCGATCACACCACCGTTAAGGAGCTACAGTGACCGCCGCCAACAGCCCCCGCGTCGATGCCGCGCACGAGCCGCCGCTGTGGGAACACGATAAAGGAACGCTGACCTACCATTCACGGCGCGCGCTGGTGCAGCTGCTGCAGGGCCCGCTCATTCGCGCGCAGAAGGAACCGGTACTGTGGGCGGCGATCATCTCCGACGAAGAGAATCTACGCGCCCGGTTGCACGAGGTGTTCCTGGAGCTCGTCGTGGATGAGACGGAAGGCTTCGCATTCACCCGCATGGTGGAGGAAGACAGCTTGAGCATCCCGCAGGTGCTGCGCACGGACAAGCTTAAGCACATCGACACCGCCATCTTGTTGAACCTGCGCCAGGAGCTGGGCCTCACCCTGCCCGGCGAGCGCGTCATCGTGGACGTGGAGGATCTCCGGGAAAGCATCGGCTATGTCCGCGCGGTGGATAACCGCGACGAGGCCGGCTTCACCAAGCGCTTCAACGCGGCAATGAAACGCATACAGAATGACTATTCCCTCATCAGCGCCACCGAAACCGAGGGCCGCTTTGAGGTTTCCCCGGTACTGCGCCAGCTTTTCGACGCCTCCACGGTCTCCGCCATCCGGGATGAATACGCCCGCCTGGCACAGACGGAAGACCAGGATGAGCAGGAACCAGAGCAGCTCCAAGAGCAGGAGGATGCCTCCGATGACTAAGAACACCACCTACTACCCCGGACAATTCCGTATCAGCCGCATCCAGCTGATTAACTGGGGCACTTTCCACGGCTACTTCTCCATCCCGGTAGCTCGCAAGGGTTTCCTTATTACTGGCGGCTCGGGTTCCGGCAAGTCCACGTTGCTCGATGCCATGTCTGCGGTGCTCGTTCCGCAAAGCCACGTGAAGTTCAACGCAGCCTCACAACAGGACCTCGGGCGGCACAACGGGCGCAACCTCGTCTCCTATGTGCGCGGCGCGTGGCGGCAGCGGGAGAACACGCAGACCGGTGAGATCGCCCCCGAATACTTGCGGGAGGGCGCCACCAACTCGGTCGTGGCGCTGACCTACGATAACGACGCGGGCAAGCAGCACACCCTCATCGCCATCTTCCGCCTCAACGGCGGTGAGAACTCAGTCGGCCAGGTAAAGAAGTTGTATGGGCTGGTGCCGGGCGACGAGGACATCGACAAGCTCAGCCCCTTGCTTACCCGCAGCCTGGACACCCGCAAGATTAAGGCAATGTACAAAGGCCCCGGCGCGTCCTTCACGCCGACCTACACCACGTTCGCGGACCGCTTCCGCAAACGCCTAGGCATCAAGAATGTGGAGGGCCAGCTGCTTCTCCACCGCACGCAATCCGCGAAGTCCCTCTCCAGCCTGGACCAGCTCTTTAGGGACTACATGCTGGACCGTCCGGCTACCTTTGAGAAGGCGGATGAGGCCGTCGAGCAATTTGAGGATCTGCGCCAAGCCTATCTTCGGGTCGAGGACGTCAAGGCCCAGATTGATACGCTGGCTCCCCTGCCCCAGCTGCATTCCCAGCGCACAGGCGCGGAGGAGGACAAAGCAAAAGCAGAGGCCATGGCTGAGGCACTGCCAGCTGTCCGCGCCCGCTTGGTGGCAGAAGAACTGGACGTTCGCATTCGCGCCTTTTCGGCGCAATTGGCTGAAGCCCAGTCTCAGGCCGCATCCCTTGAGGCCGATGTTGCTCACCTCGATGACGCAGAGCGCCTCGCCGCAGCGGCCGTCTCCCAGCTCAGTTCAGGTGAGCTCGATGCCTTAAGGGCCAAGATAGAAACCGCCGAAAAGGAGATTGAGCACCGCACTAAGGAGTTCCAGCGCCTTAGCGCAGCGGCCGGCCAGTGGACTGATCACTACGAGCTCAGCCCACATGGCTTTGCCCAACTACAGGCCAACGCGAAGATCCGCATCGCGGACTTCGAGGCCGATTTCGCGGACCTCATCAACCACCAACAGGAGGCCGGCGTGGCCGCCCGCGACGCCGCCACCGCCTGCTCCACGTTGGACAGCGAGCTGCGCTCCTTCAGCTCGCGGAGAACCAACATCGATAAGACCTTGGTGGAGCTGCGCTCGCAGCTGGCCCGCGATACCGGCTATGCCGAGTCCGAGCTCCCCTTCGCCGGCGAGCTCATCGATATCAGCCCGCACCAGAGCGAGTGGGAGCCGGTGCTCCAGAAGCTGCTGCACAATTTCGCCGCCACCCTGCTCGTGCCCGAGGCCGCGCGGGAGGCCATCAACCAGTGGATCAATTCCCGCAACGTGGGCACGCGCTTGGAATACCGCACCATCCCGGAGTTCGCCCCAGCACCGGCCGCGGCGCGCAGCCCGCGGCAGCTCATCCACAAGCTCGAGTTCCAAGAACACGCCATGACGGGTTGGGTACGCCACCACATTTCGCGCCGCTTCAACTACGAATGCGTGGATTCGGTGGCGGAATTGGAGAAGGTTACCAAGACCCCGGCCATTACCCGCGATGGCCTGGAAAGCCACCCCAAGGACAAGGACGGCTCAACGCGCTTCATCAAGGATGACCGCAGGCGCTTTAGCGGCACCGCCTGGTACCGGGTGGGATCCACCAACACCGCCAAGATTGAACTGCTGCGCTCCCAACTCACCGAAGCCAAGGCGACCGCCCGCGCTACGGCCAAGCAGGTCCAGGACCTTAACCGGAAGATGGACATCCTGCGCTCCCAGCGCGATAAAGCCCAGCAGGTGCTGGATACCTCATTCCAGGACATCGACACCGCCTCCGCCGAGGCCCGCAAGCGTAATCTGCAAGAACAGTTTGACTCACTGGCTTCCTCTCCGGAGGCCCAGGCGCTGGCCGCCGCGCACGCGCAGGCCAAGCAGAAGCTCAACGCCGCCCGCGCCAGACTCAACGAGGCGCAGAAGCACCTGGGCAACGTCGAAGGCGAGCTAGAGCGCTCCACCACTCGCCGCCGCAGCATCGGCCCCGTGCCGGACATTGCGGATAAAGACATTGAGACGGCAGTCATTCAAGCCCTGCACAAAGGCAAACGCAGTCTCACTATCGATGACATCGATGCCCGCCGCGATGAGGTCCAGGCCAGTTTGCAAGCAACCTCCCGCACGGCAGCGCGCCGCATCGAGGAGGCCAACGACAAGATCGTCTCCGTCCTGCACGCCTACCTGTCCGAGTGGCCCGCGGAGGCCGCCGACTTGGAACCGCAGGCCAGCTTCGCCGGCGAGGGCATCGAGAAGCTCAAGTTCCTCCGGGCGGACCGCCTGGCTGATTTCCGCGCCCGCTTCCTCGAGCTGCTCAACGGCCAGACGGTACGCAACCTCTCCCACCTGGCCACGGATCTGCGCCGCGCCCGCAGCGATATTGAGATGCGCATGGAGTACATCAACAAATCCCTGGAGCGCTCACCCTTCAACGGTGAGCGGACCCTGCGCATCGACGTCAAGGACGCCCGCGGCCAGGTGGTCCAAGAATTCCAGCGGGATCTCGATGCCGCCACCTCCCACAGCCTGGCGGAAGTCACCGAGGATGATCCAGCGGCAGCCATTGCGCGCTACCACGCCTTGGACAAGATCTTAAGCCGCCTCGGCTCCAGCCAGCCGGAGGATATCCGCTGGCGTAACGTGGTTTTGGACACCCGCCGGCACGTCAGTTTTGTCGGCCGCGAGTGCTACCCCGATGGCACGACGGCCAACACCTATCAGGACTCCGCCTCGCTCTCTGGCGGCCAGGCGCAGAAGCTCGTCTTCTTCTGTTTGGCCGCAGCCCTGCGCTTCCGCCTCGCGGAGCCGGACCAGGACGTGCCCACCTATGGGTCCATCATCTTGGATGAGGCCTTTGACCGCGCGGATCCCACTTTTACCCGCACGGCCATGTCCGTCTTCGCGTCCTTTGGGTTCCACATGATTCTGGCCACGCCGTTCAAGCTCATCCAGACTCTCTCGCCCTATGTGGACGGCACAATCGTAGTCAGCTACGACGAGCCCACCATCGACGGCCGCCCGCAGGCACGCACGGGCTACAAGCTTATCGACGCCTCCACCACCCTCGACCCCCAACAACCCTCCCCCAAGGACTCCGACAATGCGGACTCCTAAAGACCTGCAGGGGCATGCCGCCAAGTACCTGCGCAACCACTTCGCCGAAGCACTCGCCGACCCCGCTGCGCTCAACCTTGACTGGCCGCTGCACCCGCCAACAGCTACGGCCGCCGCCCGCGATATCGGTGCCACGAAGGGTTTCATCCGCGCCTGGCAGCGCTGGCCGCACCAGGAAGAGGTCATCTATGAATCCCGCAATTGGTCCCGCGCGGGCCTTGGCACCAACGACGTTCCCACGCGCGTAGTACTCACCGGCGCCGCGCGCATCGCTGCCGCCGCGGGCCTGATGTCCGACTACAACCGGGCCCTCCAGCGCGCCCAGGACATCGCCGCCATCTTTCCGGACTCCCCGGACTTCACTCATACCGTCCGCCGCACGTACAACCAGTGGAAGGACTTAAGCGCCTACGACCTGCACTGCCTTGGGCCGTGCCTGACCTGGCTACGCGCCAACCCTCACTCCGGCGAATGGGAGCGCGCCGTGCCGGTGGAAGGCGTGGACGGCAAATGGATAAGTACCCACCGCCGCCTGCTCCTTTCGCTCCTTGCTCCCTTCGGCATCACGGACTTGGGCCTGCGCCGCAGCGATGCTCGCCTGCGCCTGCGCTATCTCAACCACGCACCAGCGCTCTCCGATATCGAAATCCCCCTCGCCGACGCAGCCCGACTCTTCCCCGACACCCCACCCCGGGTGCTCATCGTGGAGAACAAACAAACCTTCCTGGCCCTGCCCGCGCTTGCCGACGCCTCCCCAACCACCATCGCCATCCTCGGCTCCGGCACCGCCGCCCACCAGCTCCAGGCCCTGGGCTGGCTGCAGCGAGCAGACATCACTTACTGGGGCGACCTCGATGCCGCCGGCTTTGCCATCCTCAACGCCGTGCGCGCCCACTTCCCCCACACCACATCACTGCTCATGGACCCCGCCACCGTCACCACATTCCAACGCCTGGCCGTCCCCGACCCCGGCGACGGCTCCGCCACGCTTACCCACCTCACCACCGAAGAGCAACGCGCCTACCGCTTGCTTTACACCAAAGGCCGGCTGCGCATTGAGCAGGAGCGGATTCCGTTTGCGGATGCGTGTGCAGCGATAAGAGAAGCTTTGCCCTGATCATCGGGCCTTCTGAAACACATTAACTAAATTCTGATTCACGCTTTTAATCGAAGCCAAGAAGGAGCACAGAAATGAATATCCCTTCTAATTTTGGCGAGCGCGTCCGTACGCAGCGCCAACTGCGCGGGCTCAACCAGAGAGAGCTTGCCACCATGACCGATGGCATTTTGTCCCAGCCGACTCTCACCCGCCTTGAGAAGGGCACAACCATGCCGACCTTCCACCACGTCATGGCCCTCGCGTGGGCATTAGGCATCGATGCCGCTGAGCTTGTGGATGCCACCCAACTCTCCCAACGCGTACGCGTTACCGCCCGCTGCGACGGCGTTGGGGTGGATACTGCGACGCAGAAGCTATTGTCGTTCCTTCAACTGCGCGTGAACTTGGACGGTCTCAATGCCTAAAACATAAGCCCATTACAACAAGGTAAGGAACTAGCTGCCCGCTTTCGCGATAATCACATGCTGGGTACCGGCCCGATCGATGACATAAATAGTCTCATGACGCTGGTTGAAGCAGACTTCATCATCCTCGAACTGCCGCAGAACTTGGACGCCTTGACTCTTCGGGATCCCGCCTCGGGTGCTTTAACAGCGGGGGTTGGAACGAGCAGTAATCCATTTCGCCAACGGCTCACCGTGGCGCACGAGATTGGGCACATTGTGGCCGGTGACGTCACGGAAGACGGGGCCGCCCTGCTCTGCGATACAACTCATCCCCCGAAACGCGCGCGAACACGCTCGCTCGATGGGTGCAATGCCCAGTGGAGGCACTCCGCGCTCTACCCCAGACTTTGCCCCCGGAAGAGCTCCTGTCGGATGTCGTCCAGCGCTTTCAGGTCTCTCCGAGAGTGGCAGCATTCCAGCTCTGCGATGCCGGACTCATTTCGGAGGAGATTAAAGAAGAAGTCAAAAGCTACTCGGCTAAGCGGCTCGCCTCTCAATTCGGTTGGAAAGCCAACTACGATTACGCCGCTAAAATTTCAGAGTTGCCCCGTTCTTCCGAGAGGCTCGTAGCCGATGCCTATAGGGCCTACGACCAGGGACTCATCGCTCTTCCTTCGGTTGCCTTCGCTGAACAAGTCAGCATCGAGGGAGTTATTGACTCAACGGGTGGTCCACAGCGCCCACCCGACAACGAACCCACAGAAAATAGCGATAACGGAGCTGACCTGGACTTCCCCGGTCAAACATGGTCACGTGAAAGTGCTCGAGGACGATTATGAACGCCTTTGGGAAGCAGATCCGGCTTTTCTCGGCTCTTCCGGTTTTCTCTCTGCTACTGAAACTTGGCTCGCTAGCCAAGGTGTTCTTGCTATTGCTGGTTTCGCCCCGACAACCCAGGGAAAAGACGAGCGCTCTCACCGCACGTTGACCCAGTTCCTCGATGCACGCCACCCAGTTAGCCTTGCTGAGGTCAACACATATCTGGCTGAATACCGCCAGGTTTACAACGAACGACGACGGCACCAATCACTGCTTATCGGCAAAATGCACATCACCCCACGCCAAGCTTTCGATACCTTCCCCAAAGCACCATCACCTCAGCATCCACTCGATCCCGAGCAGGTCTGGGAACGCGTAGTCGCCTATAACCAGGCACACACCCCACAAGCAGTATCCGAAATGCTAAACGGCCCCGCGGAAGCGGCAACTTCACACGAGGCCAACACCGATGACAGGGCAGCTTTGCAAGGCATACCTCCCACCGATACCCCAACACTAACGATGCCTGCGACACAATCAACAAACCATTGGGGCATCCCAGACCAACTCTGCGTGGGCAAAGACGGCGTTGTACGCGTGTGCAGCTTCAGTCTCTACATTGGTCTGAGATTTAAAAATGCAGACTCTACTCCACAGTCACAGCCGATAACGTTGCGGAGTTCTACACGGCCCATGACGGTGAATTCCTCTTCAGCGTGCCACTGCCGATCACATTGAGCCACAGGCCACCAGGCGGTCAGATCAACATCAACCTCGTTGAAGGAACGAAACACCGCCAACCACCGCGGATGAACCCGAAACCATCCAAACCCCGACCCAAACGCAGGCAACAACCATAAACCGCTAGAAGTGCCCACAAACACCATGGATTCCGTGTCCAAAAAAGGCACCGGACTCCGGGCCCAAGCCCCAACCAACATAACAGACCCGCGCTAGAATCTAGCTATATACATCAATGCCGAAGGATAGTAATGCCAATCAATTACCAAGCTCTGTCTAAAAATTCGGGTAAACCTACCATCGATCCGCGAAAACTATTCTTAGAGTCCACTGAAAGGGCGTGGCCCAACCTACGCCCCGAACAAGACCAAGTTCTCGCCGAATGGTTTGAACAACGCCACAATAAGGATAACCTAATAATACAAAATACAGGCAGAGGCAAAACCCTGACTGGACTCCTTATCGCGTATTCAGGCCTAAAAGAGGGAGTAGGACCCGCCGTGTACGCAGCTCCTAATACATACCTTAGAGACCAAGTAATACGGCAAGCACACGCCGCAGGAATTCCTGTAACTGAGAATTTTCACGACGTCGACTTTCATTCTTCGAAAGCAATCTTCGTATGTACGATCGACAAGGTAATTAATGGTCGGTCGGTTTTCGGACTTCGCGGCAACTCCCATTGCCCCGAAGTTGGCACAATCATTGTCGACGATGCACACTTGGCCGCATCGAGGGTTCGATCACAATTCGGCTTCACCGTCAATAGTAGCGATTCCATTTTCAAAGCGGTAACCAGCATCTTTAATAGTGAGCTTAATCGACAAAGCTCGTCGTTTTCACTTGACTCTAAAGTTGCCCACCAATACGGCACTATCCCAATCCCATTTTGGGAGTGGAGAAAACATTACGACAAAATCTCTCGAATTATCGACAATCAAGTTGGGGAATGCTCTGACCATCCCGCATATTTTCCATGGCCTATCTTGGCCAGAAATATCAAAACAGTTCAACTTTCAGTAACGTCAGACAGAGCGCAGTTTCAAACGATGATCCCGCTTCTCGATGAGTTTCCTTCATACATGGATGCGAAGCGTAGAATTTTTATGACTGCGACAGTCCCGGACAGCCTCTCGATGATATTTAATCTGGGCATAGGAATAGAAGCTATCGAGAGGGCAATTACCCCAACGATGTCCGCTGACATTGGCGATCGGGTAATTTTAGCCCCCCATAGAATTGATCCGAGTGTCTCTAAGCCCGCTCTCCAGCAGCTTGTTCTCGACATTTCTCGAAAAGCAGGCGAAAATGAGGGCACAATCGATACTCCTCCAAAGCGAAACGTGGTGGTCCTTTGCCCGAGTAACCGGGCCGCAGAAAGTTGGCGTGATAAATCAGATGCCATCCTTCCTGCTCATGAAATTCCTAATACTTTGAAGAAACTCGAAGCTGGCGAAACTGTGGGAATCATGGTCCTAGCAAATAAATACGACGGGATTGATTTACCGGATGATGCCTGCCGCCTTTTAGTCGTCGATGAATTATCCGCACCACTCGATTTAATGCAGCAAAGAGAGACAGCTGCTCTTAGAGGCACTGCCTTGGCTAGGATTCAAACTGTCCAACGACTCGAGCAAGGAATGGGTCGAGGGATTCGCTCAGTAGATGATTTCTGCGCAGTGCTATTGCTCGACCCCACCTCACGCACCGCTGTGACTGGCCCCGAGAACCTCAGTTTATTCTCAGACGCCACTCGACGACAAATTGAACTAAGTCAGCAGCTCACTGAGCAGATCGAAGGAGAGGGAATTGAATCCCTAACCATGGTGCTTGATGACTTTTTAGCACAAGATCGCAACTGGAAAAATGTTAGCCGACAATCGATCGCACAGGCCACATACACTGCGCCTAAAATCGACCCCAAAATGAAGACCTTCTTAACCCAAAGGGCAAGCGCTTGGCAAAGTTTCATAGCCGGCGACTATGAGGGAGCTAGCGCTGAACTCTCAACCGCCATAGGAGGGCTCAGTAAGAAGGATAAAGGAAAGAAGGAAGAAGTTAAGAAGGTAGAAATTAAGAAGATAGAAGGCTGGTTCATGGAGGAACTCGCCTACTTCACGTCCTTTTACAACATGAATCAAGCTACTCACATCTTGAAACAGGCCCGCAAGCTTAACCGCGAAGTGACGCTACCCCTTCATTTCACTCCCGAAGCCCCCAAGGGCCCTGTGGCCAAGCAAAGCTCAAAGATTTGCGAACACCTATCTCAATTTCAAACGCGGTACGACATCCAGTCACATACATCATCAATATTAGATTCCATTACTTTTTCTCCGGATCGAGAACTTGTAGACGCTGCCGAAGACTCATTCTGCCAATTAGGTTCGTTACTCGGCTTTTCCTCTTCTCGCCCAGATAAAGATTTCCGAAATGGCCCAGATGTGTTATGGCGATTTTCCGACGACCATGTAGCCGTCATAGAAATGAAAACTGGAACGACGCGTGAGGACAAAAGCAACATCAAAGCCGAGGCGGGTCAACTCTCCGTATCCGTCAATTGGGCAACAGAAGAGTACCCAGATTCAAGAATTACCCCAATATTAGTAGCCAGGAGCTCTGAAACTAAAGAAGATGCAGTTTTCCCTTCCAAAACCCTAATATTAACGGAGGATATATGGAAAGGACTAAAGGATCTCTTAGACGACATGTTTCTCGCGATAGCTCATTCTGAGGCATGGGACCGAAAGGAAGTTGTTGAATCCATTTTACGGAGTCACAGTTTTTCAGGTGCTGGCATTTTGCAATTCTTGTCGAAACCGTCCTCCCCAAGCTCCAAGCAGAAATGAAACTGCTCCCATAACTTAATGACCTTTAAGGAGGCTATCTGGTGGTTTGCGTGCTGGTGCCCGAGCCTGCATGAAGAGATAAACCAAAATGAATACTGTCGCAAAACGAAATCTAGGCTGATGCCCGAGATTAATGCGATTGAAAAGAAGCTATTTGCTTACTCTAAAATCGCGACCCTGATTGATGACTCAGACACGGGCGCCACGGATGCCTATGACCTGATTCCGGGTCGTATAACGCGCTTCGACTCTCAGGGGTCCGAGCCTCGACTTCAGCCCTAGATAAGGTGTCAGGCCGATTCTTCCTTTCCCTCTTTCTGGCCTGTCTGCGCTCACGCCTTCGGGCACGTTTTGCTGTGCGAATGTCAACGACCCAACGCGGAACGAAAGGCCACGGCAGCGGAACCCCGAACCCACCAGAAAATCCAATGCCTCCAATGGCAAGTGCCACCATGCCCTCAACCTTCAGCACCGTGCCGATAAAATCGGGAGGGTTTACACTTTCGGCCAACCCTGCGATACCGCCCTCGCCCAAAACTAGCGTGCTATAAGGATAAAAGAAGAGCACACCATCACTTACAGCACCGTCCCAAGCGAGTTCGTCGTACCACTTTTCTGATCTGGGGTTCCTCCGCACATACCGGATGTAGTAGGTCCAGTAGAACACCATGACAAGCACTAACCCGGCGTATACGAACAGCCCAGCAATATCGCCGTCCATAGAATAAGCCTCCCGTGGCTGCCGGTTACGGTATGCAATCAAACGCTACTAGCGCCTGCTGGGGTTAGGCAGGAGACGAAACCGACTTATATATACGCACAAACACCCCAAGCAAGGACAATGTATGAGACCGACCACTTGTGAGGCTTGTAGTCTTGCGACCTTTAGGCTCCTTCCTTTAGCGTGTCCGACTTCCCCCACATTTGCACCACGCAGACACCTCACCTTCGTCCCGCTCACCAGCAATGCTTGCCGACGCCCCACCTAACCACCCCACACCGGTTGCTGTACTGAGTACGGATTCCGATATCGCCAAAGTCTCCCATAACGCTATGAGAACAGGAACGGCAACAGTAAGCGGAGCGAGGAACTTAGAAGCATCCGCAACCGATACTGACTCCATCAACAAGCTGATCCACGATAAGCTCGCGCCTTGACAGCGACGCAACGCATGGTAAACCGTTGCCTCTTGGTGTTTTTGATGCACAGAAGGCCAGCTTGGCTCACTACTCCAAAATCAACGCCGCCGTCTCTTCGGGCGGCACATCCTTCAGCTGCCGGCTCTTGATAGCCCACGACGCCAGCCCCAGCGCAATCCAGACCACCAGCGCGATGAGCGGAGCCGTCCCAAGCATGCCAGGCGAGCCCGGGACAAAGAGCCACGCCAAGAACCCGACGGAGAGAATGCACCCGGCCCGCGCGAAGTGCTAATAAAATTTGTCCAGCGCAATGGGCTTGGGTATCCCGGGGACCTGCCCAGTGCGCGCAATCTTCCATGCGCAGAAGCACGTATAGAAATACGCCACTGTGATACCAGCACTCGACATATCGACGAGCCATGTCAAGGCCGCGCGCCCAAACCACGGAGGAACCAGGCACACCGCACACACCAAAAGAATCGCATTGCGCGGTGCACGCTCCTTGCCGTTTAGCTCACCTAACTGAAGCGTCCTGGGTTTAGTTCCTACCTCAGCTAAGGAAGGATTGAACTATGCCTAGAAAGTATTCCGTTGAGTTCAAGGAGAAGGCGGTCCATCAGATCATCGAAATGGTCCGCCTGGAGTCC
>NZ_JBRBAU010000024.1:0-16788 GCF_053480195.1 Corynebacterium guaraldiae
GACCAAACATGCGCCTCACCACCAACACATAACCACCAACAACGCCTGAGTAAGACACCGCTACCGGATACTCACTCAGGCGCTACCAGATACTCACCACACCGCTACCATTTCAGTCTTCTGAACATCCTGCCACTTACTCACTGACCCGCGACGCCGGAATACTCGCTAAGTTCGTCTCTGCTCAGCCAGGTCAAGCCCCTCATAAGAGAGGCTTTTCTCGCTCCGATTGCGGGTGGGGCAATTGAAACCTACGTCCGCTACCGCAATTCGGGGATTGCGCTCGTGAAACACGCAGCCAGCACACCCGACGGGTTCACAAACCTACACCGCGTCTAATTCGGCCACACCCCAAAGAAAAAGAGGTTGGTGGGCTATTCGGCGTGCGTGAAAACGGAATAGTCAGCGGGGCGGGCACCTGCTGCCATGGCGCGCTCGGCGGCCTTAAGGAAATCAGCAACTACCTTACGGTCATCGAGGTTGCGGCCGGAAATCGATAGGCGCACGGTGTTTCCGCGCTGGGCGGAGCGCTCGGCAGCGCGGATGATGTTGCGGCGCCACCACTTTGCCGAACCGAAGCCCTCACCAAAGGACAGATTGCGGGCTTGGTGGAGCTCGCCTGTGCGAAGGTCGTGGATGCCACGGGTGGAGGCGGCAAAGTCGAAATCAAACTCGGGAAGGACTTCTAGTGTTCCCTCCGACATTCGCCAGCGCGGCGGTGCAAAGATGGTCGGCTCAAAGCCGATCTTGGCCATCTGTCGCGTCGCGCCCTTGAGGCGCAAACGTGCCTCGTGCGCATCCAGGTTGGCGAACTCCGCACGGCGGCCCTGGACCGCTTGGTCAAAGCCATTGAGAATAAGCACGCGGCCCGATTCGGCCTGCTCGCGAAGCCAGGATTGCGTCGCCGCGTCTTTAGCTAGGTGCCAATTGCCGTCGATGTGCGGCGCCACCAGCAAAGAGACAGGAACGTCAGCTTTATCGAACTGCTTGAGCAGATCGGAGGCTTGGCTTCGGGTGTCATTAAAAATACTGGAAATCGAAACCAGAAGGTGGCCATGCATAAGGAAAATTATCGCACAGCCACCGCCCCGGCGCGCGCTGAGAGAGATTCGGAGCTCCCCCACATGGGCGGCCTAGGCCGCTGGGTGCCTAATGAGCCACACGCCGTAAGTGGTCCCTAGGCCTCGACACCCGCGGCCTGGTTGATCAACCACGCGTACTCGAAAGCCGCCTGCCGCCACTGGGCATAGCGTCCGGACACACCACCGTGGCCGGCGGCCATCTCCGTCTTGAGGAGGAACTCACCGCCGGTGGCAACGTCACGCAGCTTGGCCACCCACTTCGCCGGCTCAACATACAGCACGCGGGTGTCATTGAGCGAGGTCAACGCCAGAATATTCGGGTATTTCTGCGGAGCGATGTTTTCGTATGGCGCATAGGAGGCCATGTAGTCGTAGACCTCCGGATCGTGGTACGGGTCGCCCCATTCCTCCCACTCCACCACCGTGAGTGGTAGCTCCGGCATGAGAATGGACGTCAGCGGGTCGACGAAGGGCACGTTCGCCTCGATGGCCTTAAACCTATCCGGCGCCATGTTTGCCACTGCGCCCATGAGCAGGCCACCGGCCGAGCCACCTTCAGCAACAAGTTGTGAAGGCGTGGTCACTCGGCGCGCGATGAGGTCATCCGCCACCGCGATGAAGTCCGTAAACGTGTTTTTCTTGGCCAGCATCTTGCCGTCGTCGTACCAGTTGCGGCCCATCTCGCCGCCACCGCGAACGTGCGCCATGGCGAAGATCATGCCGCGGTCCATGAGAGACAAACGGAAGACCGAGAAGTACGGGTCCATATTCGCCTCATAAGACCCGTAGCCATAAAGCAACGTCGGGTTCGGCTGCGTGCGGTCCAGGTCCGCACGGTGCACGATGGACACCGGCACCTTCGTCCCATCGGGTGCTTCAGACCAAACGCGGTAGGCCACGTATTCGTCTTTGTCATAGCCGCCTGGGACTTCCTGTTCCTTGAGCAGCGTGTACTCGCCCGTGTCCACGCGGTAGTCAAAGAGCTGTGCGGGCTGAATGAAGGAGGTATAGCTCACGCGCAGCACCGGCGCATCCCACTCCGGGTTGCCGGCCACGCCAACGGTATAGAGCTCTTCGTTGAAGTTGAGCTCGCTGAGGCGCGCCCAGCCCTCCCGCACGTCCATAATCGCCGCCCGGCCGATGCCGCCCCGACGGTAGGCCACGACGATGTGGTCGCGGTAGCAATCAACGCCCTGCAAGCGAACCTCATCATCGTGCGGCATGAGCACGGTGAGCTCACGCAAGGAGGGAAGTTCCTCACTGACCGGGCAATAGCCCAACTCAAAGTTCGGGCCGGTCACGTTGTGCGTGACCACCCAATAGTCGGTACCGTCCACGACCGCGTGGTCGACGTCGTAGTCCACTCCGGACTCGCGCGCCCACAAACAGCGGAACTCACCCTCCGGGTTGTCCTGCTCGAGTACCCATGCCTCACTCGTCATCTTCGAGCTCGACACGATCATGATGTACTTCTCGCTGCGGGTCGTGCCCACGCCGATGCCGAAACGCGAATCCTCCTCGCGCATGACCACGACATCCTCCGACTGCGGGGTACCCACGCGGTGGCGCCACACCGTATCCGGGCGCCATGCATCATCCACGGTGGTGTAAAAGATGAACTCCTCCCCCACCCACGTCGCACCGTAGAAGATACCTTCCAGGCGGTCCTCCAACAGCTCGCCCGTGCGCAGGTCCTTGATGAAGAGCTCAAAGCGCTCATCGCCGGCCACGTCGACCGAATAGGCCAGCAGGTCACCGGAATCGCTCACCGTGGACGCACCCAGAGCGAAGAAGTCGTGGCCTTCGGCGAGCGCGTTGACGTCGAGAAGCACCTGCTCCCCTTCCGGCGCCCCCGTCTCCGGGATGGTCGGCGGGGTCCACGGATCGGAGCCTTCCGGCACCGGGATGCGGCAGCTATAGCCGTACTCCTTGCCCTCCTCGGTGCGGCCGTAGTACCAGTACTTGCCGCGACGCTGGGGCACGGACATGTCCGTCTGCTTGATGCGGGACTTGACCTCGGTGAAGATGTTCTCCGTCAAGGTCTCCAGGTGCGCAGTGCGCTCTTGAGTGTAGGTGTTTTCGGCCTCGAGGTATTCGCGGGTCTCCGGGGCGTCTTTCTCACGCAGCCACTCGTAGTCATCGACGAAGCTGCGGCCGTGGAACTCTCGCGTGATGGGGCGCTTGGCAGCAATCGGTGCGTTCATTCAGCCTCCTTAAAAGGTGGTTCCGGACAGGCGCTCAAAGGCCTCAACATAGCGCGCGCGGGTGGCCTGGACAACGTCGTCCGGCAAGCGCGGCGGCGTGGACTCCTTGTCCCAGCCGGAATTAGTGAGCCAATCGCGCACGTACTGCTTATCGAAGGAAGGCTGGACCTTGCCTTCCTCATAGGTGTCGGCCGGCCAGTAGCGCGAGGAGTCCGGGGTGAGGACTTCATCGGC
The DNA here is from genome assembly GCF_053480195.1 of Corynebacterium guaraldiae. Classification (NCBI taxonomy): domain Bacteria; kingdom Bacillati; phylum Actinomycetota; class Actinomycetes; order Mycobacteriales; family Corynebacteriaceae; genus Corynebacterium; species Corynebacterium guaraldiae. The sequence goes on from NZ_JBRBAU010000024.1 coordinate 3,521, forward strand.
CAGCACCAGGGTGCCGTGCTTATCGACGCCAAACTCAAACTTCGTATCCGCCAAAATAATGCCCTTCTCCTCCGCCAACGCGGCGGCCGTGGCGTAGATGCGCAGGGTGGCATCGCGCAGCTCCTCGGCGCGTTCGCGGCCGAGCTTGTCCACGACGACGTCGAAGGAAACGTTTTCATCGTGCTCGCCCTGCTCCGCCTTGGTGGCTGGGGTGAAGATGGGCTCGGGCAGGCGGGAAGCTTCGGTCAGCCCTTCCGGCAGCTTGACTCCGCACACGCTGCCGGATGCCTTGTACTCCTTGAGTCCGGAGCCGGTGAGGTAGCCGCGGGCGACGCATTCGAAGGGAAGCATGTCGAGCTTCTGCACGACCATTGAGCGACCGAGGACTTCCTCGGGGATGCGCTCATCATCGAGCGTTCCGGCCAGGTGGTTGGGGAAGTCGATGGCGTCGAAGAAGAACTTCGACGTCGCCGTGAGCACGCGGCCCTTGTCGGGGATGGCCGGCTCGAGGGCGTGGTCATAGGCGGAAATACGGTCGGAGACCACCATGAGCAGGGTGCTGTCATCGATTTCGTAGATATCGCGCACCTTGCCGGAGGCGATGTGGGCATAGGAAGAAAGTTCTGGACGCATGACATACATTCTAGACCCGTCTAGACTGCTTCAAGATACATCCCAATCCCGAGGAGCTAAGCCCGTGCACTCTCGCCTGACCTCCCTTTTGACCTCCGCTGCGCTGGTGGGCGCCACCCTGTCTGTGCCCGCTGCGCACGCAGCCGACATCTCCGTGCGCGAGTCCGCCCACGGACAGTGGCTGTGCACGATGTCGGCGTCCGCCACGGATCGCGCACTAGCCCGCGACGTCCGGGCGGGCTACATCAACACCATCCGCGCGACCTCGGAGAAGATTCAAGCGCAGTTCCCGAAGCTGGACTTCTCCGCGTACACCTCGCGCGATATCAGCAAGGCTCCGGGCTACGCGGCGACGGTGGCCGCGCTGGGCAAGGCCGGCTACACGGGCGCGGATATGGTCATCATCATGGTCGGCGCGTCCGCCCCGGAGGACCTGGTGGAGGATGAATCGGTGCTGTTGCCGGGGGATGCCGAATACTCGATCAATGCGGCGAAGTCCCGGACTGAGAAGGGCCCGGCGCCGTTGTTGTCTACGGGTAGCGATTTCAGCCCCAAGCTGCGCGCCGCTCTGGCAGAAAACCAGGCGCAGGAAAAGGAGGCCGTCGATGCCTTCAACGCAGCGCAGGTGCAGTCCTTTGCCGAGTGCGTGGAAGAGCTACGCAGCCGCGGTGCGCAGGAGGGTATCCAGCCGGTGCCGGAGCTACCCATCCCGGGCAAGACGACGCAGCAGCAAACCTCGTCCACGGGTGCTACGGTTCTCGGCATCATGGCGGTGCTCACCGCTCTGATGATCGGCGGCTACCTTGCTACCAACGGAAAATCCCTCGGCGGCTTCGAGCTGCCGGTGCTGCGCATCCCTGGAATGGCCTAAGAGCTAGTGCCGGGTTGTCCGGCCGCCGATGGGAGGTCGTTTCGATCAAATAGGGGCTAGAAAATTGAAGAGCTGGCAACCTTAATTGATCGAAACGTACCGCCAAGGGGTGAAACTAAAGGATTTCGCCCGGGGTGTAGGCGGCGGCCTGCGGGTGCTGATCAGCAATCGCCTTGATGCGGCCCAGAATCTGGCTCACCTGCGATTCGGCAGCGCCGATGAAAGCGTGCTTGTCCGACAGCGCGGCCTCGAGGGCGGCGGCATCGAGCGGCAGGCGCTCGTCGGCAGCTAGGCGCTCGATCAGATCCTGCTCCCCACCATTCTCACGCATGTTGAGTGCCACGGCGACGGCGTTTTCCTTGATGACCTCGTGCGCGGTCTCGCGGCCCACGCCCGCGCGCACCGCCGCCATGAGGATGCGGGTGGTGGCGAGGAAGGGCAGGTAGCGCTCCAGTTCGCGGTCGATCATCGCCGGGAAGGCACCGAATTCCGCGAGCACGGTGAGGAAGGTTTCAAACATGCCGTCAATGGCGAAGAAGGCATCCGGCAGTGCCACGCGGCGGACCACCGAGCAGAACACGTCGCCCTCGTTCCACTGCTGGCCGGACAGATCCGCCACCATGGTGAGGTAGCCGCGCAGGATTACCTGGAAACCGCACACGCGCTCGCAGGAGCGGGCATTCATCTTGTGCGGCATCGCGGAGGATCCAACCTGGCCTTCCTTGAAACCTTCAGTCACGGTCTCGTTGCCGGCCATCAGGCGGATGGTTGTGGCCAGCGAGGAGGGCGCAGCACCCAGCTCAACGAGCGCAGACACAGCATCGAAGTCGAGGGAGCGCGGGTAAACCTGGCCCACCGAGTTGAATACGCGGGAGAAGCCCAGGTGATCCGCAATGCGCGTCTCCAGCGCGGCGAGCTTGTCCTCGGAGCCTCCCATGAGGTCAAGCATGTCCTGCGAGGTGCCCATCGGGCCCTTGATGCCGCGCAGCGGGTAGCGGCTCAACAGGGATTCCACGCGCTCGATGCCGAGCAGGAGCTCGTCGGCAGCCGAGGCGAAGCGCTTGCCCAAGGTCGTCGCCTGGGCAGCGACGTTGTGGGAACGGCCTGCCATCACCAGCGTCTGGTACTGCGCGGCGTGCTCACCAATGCGCGAGACCACAGCGATGGCCTTATTGCGCACCAGCTCCAAGGAACGCAGAATCTGCAGCTGCTCGACGTTTTCCGTCAGGTCGCGCGAGGTCATTCCCTTGTGAATGTGCTCGCAGCCGGCCAGGGCGTTGAATTCCTCGATGCGTGCCTTGACGTCGTGACGCGTGACGCGCTCACGTTGGGCAATCGAGGCAAGGTCCACGTTCTCTACCTGCGCCTCATAGGCGGCGATGGCCTGGGCGGGAATATCGACGCCGAGATCCTTCTGCGCCTTCATCACCGCGATCCACAGCTGGCGCTCCACAATAATCTTGTGTTCTGGGGACCAGATTTCAGCCATCTCTGGGGAGGCGTATCGAGCGGACAGGACGTTGGAAATGTTCTTCTTTTCAGCCACGTCGCTCATTATTCCACGCCTCGCCCCAAAGGAGGCATTATCAGCGGATTAGATGCTGATCTGGCCCTTTTCCGCTGGCAACGCAATGTCCTTGCGGAAGAAGCTGCCCTCCAGCTTGATGCCGTCAAGTACCTCGTAGGCGGCGGCGCGGGCGTCGGCCAAGGTGGCACCGCGGCCGAGGACGTTGAGAACACGACCACCGTTGGATACGTATCCGCCCTCCCCCGTGGTGGTGCCAGCGTGGAGGACGCGGGTGGGATCATCAAGATCCGGCGAGGTGATCGGATCACCCTTGCGCGGGGAAGCCGGGTAGCCCTCGGCGGCCAGCACCACGGTAACAGCGTAGCCTTCCTCCCACTCCAGCGGCGCAAGTGACGCCAGGCGCCCGGTCGCAGTGGCGTTCAGGACCTCTCCCAGCGGGGACTTCAGCAGAGCGAGCACCGCCTGCGTTTCCGGGTCGCCGAAGCGGCAGTTGAATTCGACGACGGCCGGGCCTTCCTTGCCCCAGGCCAATCCCGCATACAGCAGCCCGGTGTACGGCGTGCCGCGCTTGACCATTTCCTTGGCCACGGGGACGCAGACTTCGTCGACGATGCGCTGGGTACCGTCGGCAGGCAGCCACGGCAGCGGCGTATAAGCACCCATGCCGCCGGTGTTGGGGCCTTCATCGTTGTCATAGGCACGCTTGTGGTCCTGCGCCGGCAGCAGCGGCACGACGGTCTCACCATCCACGAGACAGAACAGGGAAACCTCGGGGCCATCGAGGAAGGACTCGAGCAGCACCGGGTTGCCGGCTGCATGGACGGCGTCGACGTGCGCGCGGGCTTCTTCGCGGGATTCGGTCACCACCACGCCCTTGCCGCCTGCTAGGCCATCGTCCTTGACCACGAAGTGCGGGCCGAAACGGTCGAGCGCGGCCTCGATGTCCGCATCACTTGCGCCAGGGGCGAGCTGCTCCGCGCGGGCGGTGCGCACGCCGGTGGCCGCCATGACGTCCTTGGCAAAGGCCTTGGAACCCTCGATTTGCGCCGCGCTTGCCGACGGCCCGAAGACCGCAATGCCACGCTCACGCAGTGCATCCGCGACGCCTTTTACCAGTGGCACCTCCGGCCCGATGACGACGAGGTCAGCGGCGATGTCCACGGCTAGTTCAACCATGCGCGCAGGATCATCCACCTGGGAATACTCCGGGTGGACGGTGGCCTGCTTCGCATGGGCCGGGGAGCCCGGTGCGATGTGCAGATCGGTAACAGTGGGGTCAGCTTTCAAGCCAGTGAGCAGGGCGTGTTCGCGGCCGCCCGAACCGATAACGAGAATGCGCATGCCGTCTATCTTAACTGGCGGTAGCCTAGGGGCCATGTCTTCCGTATTTACAAAGATCATCGAGGGCGAGCTGCCAGCTCGCTTTGTGTACCGCGACGAGAAATGCGTGGCGTTTTTGTCCATCGAGCCGCTGCGTTATGGCCACACCTTGGTGGTGCCAGTCGAGGAGGTCGATAAGTGGACTGATCTCGATTCAGAAACCTGGGCACACCTCAACGAGATCGCTCTAGAGATCGGTGGCGCCATTAAGACGGCCTTTGATACCCCACGTACCGGCTACATCATCGCCGGCTTCGACGTGCCGCATACCCACATCCACCTCTTCCCCACCGAGAAAATGGAAGACTACGACTTCGCCAAGGCCTTCGCTGCCGACGCCACCGACCCCGCCGCCATGGACGAGGCCGCCGCGCGCATCCGCCAGCACCTCGGCACAGATGAGGATGGCCGCCGCAGCAACTAAGTTCTAGCTGCCGCTCGTTGAGGCCTTGGGCAGTTGGACGGTAAAGACCGATCCGCTGCCCAGCTCAGAGTCCACGGAGATGGAACCGCCGTGCTGCTCCACGAGGGACTTCACGATGGCCAAGCCCAAGCCCGAGCCACCCGTATCGCGGGTTCGTGAGGTATCAGCACGGTAAAAGCGCTCAAAGATGTGGGCTGCATCTTCGGGGGAGATGCCCTTGCCGTCATCGGCAACGTCGATAAGCACGTGCTCCTCGTCATCCCGCAACGTCAGCGTCACCGACGCCTCATCACCGCCGTGACGGATGCCGTTGGACACCAGGTTAAGCAATACCTGGTGCAAGCGGTCCGGGTCTCCGTTGACCATTGGAATCCCGGAGGCTTCGTTGTTGACGTTGATGGTGCGGCCAGAAAAAGCCGCGCGCGCCGAAGAACCCACAGAGAGCACGAGCTCCAACATGTCCACCTCACGCATGTCGAGGCGCGAGCCCTCTGCGCGCGTCAGGGCCAGCAGATCCTCCACCAACAGCGACATGCGCTTCGACTCAGCATCGATCTTGCTGAAGACAAACTCCGGGTCTTGGGTTGCCCCCGAGCGGTACAGCTCCGTGTAGCCGCGCAGGCTGGTCAGTGGGGTGCGAAGCTCGTGGGAGGCATCTCCGACGAAGCGGCGCATCTGTTGCTCCTTCTCCTGCGCATGGAGCACGGAGTTTTGCAATTGCGTCAACATGACGTTGAGCGCTGCGGCGAGCTGCCCCACCTCGGTGTGCAGCGGCCACTCAGGAACGCGTTTATCCAGGTTGCCCGCCGCGATCTGGGAGGCCGTTTTCTCCACCACGCGCAGTGGACGCAAGGCTCTGTGGATGAGCCACATGCCCACCAACGCGATGATGAGCATGACCAACGCCGCGATAATGACCTGGACAATGGCCAGGCCTTTAAGGATGGAGTTCTCCGTCGTCATGTCTTTGGCCACGACGACCACGGAACCATCCGATTTGAGCTTCGCCACGGCCCGCCATTCGGTTTCGCCTTGAACCGAGCGGACACTCGTGGGCTCGCCGCCGACGACCACCGAGCGGGCATCCGGCAACCCCGCCATCGGCCGCGTGGTCACCACGGAACCATCGGGATAATACGCCAGTGCTACATAGTCCGTCGGGGGTCGGCGGCTTCCGTCCTGCGGGGTATAAAAGGCCGCGTCGAGGTTGCTGGCCCAGGAGCCAATCGCGTCATTGAGCTCAGTGTCCACGCGGGTGTAGAGCACATTGCGCATGATCGACGACACCGCCAGGGAGGACATAGCCAGGCCCAAGCCCGAAACCAGAACCATGAGGACGAGCAGCCACGTGCGCAGGGGCAGCGCTTTAGGGCGTTGCATGCGCCGGCGCAGGGCGCTATTCCGCACCGAAGAGGATCCAGAATCCGAGCCCTGAGTGTTCGCGGGGGATTCGCTCATAGTGGATGAGCCTACGTGCGCGGTGTGCGCAGCACATAACCAACGCCGCGGACGGTGTGGATCAGCGGTGTATCGCCGGTATCAATCTTGCGGCGCAGGTAGGAGATGTAGGACTCGACCACGTTGCCATCGCCGCCGAAATCGTAGTGCCAGACGTTGTCCAGAATCTTGGACTTGGACAGCACCACCTCGCGGTTTTGCATGAGGTAGCGCAGCAGGTTGAACTCGGTGGGCGAAAGCTCCACGATCTCCCCGGCCTTGGTGACCTCATGGGTGTCATCGTTGAGAGTGAGGTCGGCATAGGTCATGGTGGCGCTGCCATCCTGATCATCCACCGCATTGCCGCGGCGCAGGATCACGCGCAGTCGGGTGATGACTTCCTCCAGGCTGAAGGGCTTGGTGACGTAATCATCCGCACCGATAGTCAAGCCATGGATGCGCTGATCCACACTGTCCTTGGCGGTGAGGTAGAGGACGGGGCCGTCGAGGCCTTCTGCGCGCAGCTTGCCCAGCAGCTCAAAACCGTCCATGCCCGGCATCATGACGTCCATAATGTAGGCGTCGGGATTGATCTCACGCGCGATGCGCAGAGCCTCGTTGCCGGAGTTGGCGCTGTGTACATCGAAGCCCTGAAACTTCAGGGAGACAGTAAGTAGTTCAACGATATTGGGCTCGTCATCGACGACAAGTACCTTGACGTCCTTTGAATCATCCATGGTCCCGCTTTGGTCCTTTCTCCGCTGTTCCTATGACTAGGTGGCGTGGGGGTTTCTCATTCAAAGTGAGAAGTATTGCACTACGCCTTCCCAGGGTACTGAGCGGAGTCTGGACGTGCGCTGTGAACACATTAGTCCCACACGAGATTATCCAGATCCAGCCCTTCTGCCTGGGCTTGAGCCTCGATCAGCTGGCGCAGGTAGTCGGCGTTGCCACGGTAGGTCTCATCGAAGCGCGGATCCTCGCAATACATGCGCGCCAGGAGCACTTGCTTGGACCTCGACACCGGGTACCACTGGGCGATGAGAGCACAGTGCTTGTCGACGATCTCCTTCGCCTCCTCGCTGCCTGCCTCAAGTCCCGCTTTCGCGGCCTCCTCTAGCTCGGCCGCGAATTTTTCATGCTCCACGGAGAATTCCTCCCAGTCTTTCTTCCCCATCGATTCTGAGACGGCCGCACTGGCCGCCCACTCTGTGCTGTCTCCCCACTTCTCGTGGGCTTCTTCCTGCAACGTGGGCCATGCATCACCCAGGTTGCGCATTTTTTGGCTGGGGCTTAGGTTCTTATCCATTTCAGTCTCCTCAATTAGTCTTTCCACTGCGTACAACATGGCATCGACGTCGGCTCGCCGCTTCTGCAAAGCCTCGTGTTGGGCACGGAGGCGGGCCAGGGTGGCGGAGGAAGGGGCATCGAGAAGCACTGCGATGTCCTTCAGTTCAATTCCCACGCTGCGATAAATCAGGATGTCCATCCCGCGTTGCACGTCATCTTCGGTGTACAGGCGGTGATCACCCCCAGTGCGCCACTGTGGGCTGAGCAGCCCAATGTCATCCCAGTGCCGCAACGTGCGGGTGGTGACTTTGAGGATTTCGGCAACGTCGCCGATGCTGTAGTCGTTACGCATGCCGTTGAGCCTAAAAGTTGACGTCGCGTTAAGTGCAACTCCTGCCACTCAGCACATGTTTTTGCCTACGATAATGAAGCATGACTCACGCCTCGACACGCACTGACCGCCTCACCGTGGCTGCTTGGGCCCTGTGGGACTGGGGTTCGGCAGCTTTCAACGCGGTTCTCGTGACGTTTATTTTCTCGGTCTACCTCACCGACTCGGTGGGCCAGCAGATTGATTCGCAGTTCACACCGGCACAATGGTTGTCGTGGTCCATGACGGTGGCGGGGCTGGTGATTTTTGCGGTCACCCCCGTGATGGGCCAGCGCTCTGACCGGCTGGGCACGCGGCGGCGCGCGCTGGGTTTCTGGTCCCTGCTGACGTTCTTGGTCATGGCTAGCTTATTCTTCATCCGCAATGATGCGCCCGCGTATTTCTGGCTCGGGCTTATCGGCCTGGCGGTAGGTTCGGTGACCATCCAATTCGCCGAAGTCAATTACTTTGCCCAGCTCAATCAAGTGGCCTCCGAGGACAAGGTGGGCCGGGTATCCGGCTTGGGATGGTCGGCGGGCTATTTCGGCGGCATCGCGCTGCTGCTCATCTGCTATTTCGGATTCGTCTCCGGCGAGGGCGGCGCACTAGGGCTAAACACGGAGGGCGGCTGGAATATCCGGCTCGTAGCGTTGCTTTCAGCAGCGTGGTTTGGGTTGTCTGCCATTCCTGTGTTGCTGCGTGTGCCGGAGATTGCGCCGTCGGGTGAATCGACGGGTGGTGTGGCGGCGTCTTACCGCGAGCTGTGGCGCACGGTGGTGACGCTGTGGCGGGAGGACCGCAATGCCTTTGCTTTCCTCTTCGCTTCGGCCATTTTCCGCGATGGGCTCTCGGCCGTGTTCAGCTTCGGGGCGGTGCTGGGGGTGTCCGTCTATGGATTGTCTCCCGGTGACGTGCTCATCTTCGGCGTTGCCGCCAACGTTGCGGCCGCGCTCGGCGCGGTGGCGGGCGGGCTGATCGACGACCACGTGGGCCCCAAAGCCATCATCCTCACCTGCCTGGCTATCTTGACGCTCATGGCCGGCATCATGTTCGTGGCGCAGGGGCCGACGGCCTTCTGGATCTGCGGACTCATCTTGTGCCTATGTGTGGGACCAGCCCAGGCTTCCGCCCGCGGTTTCTTGGCGCGCGTTGCCCCGCCAGGGCGCGAAGGCGAGATGTTCGGCCTCTACGCCACGACCGGGCGGGCCGTGGCGTGGTTGACGCCTTTCCTGTTCGGTGTCTTCGTCTCACTGTTGGGCCAAGGCGACCGGGGAGGCGTGCTCGCCATTGGGCTGGTCCTGCTCGTAGGAGCCCTCGTGCTCATCCCGGTCAAAGACCCCGCCAAGGTGTGAGCTCCTTCGACGTAGCCCCCTTTTAATGTGTGGCGCTTAACGCCGGCACATTAAAAGTCCTGCGGGCGCGGGATGTTGCGCAGGTTGGACTTCGCCATGGTGAGCATCTGGCCCACGCCGCCGCCGAAGACGGTGCGGGTTGCCGCCTTGGAGAAGCCGAGCAGCTGCTCAAAGGTCAGTGTGGGTGGCAGGGAAAGGGCGTTGGGGTCGGTGACGACGTCGATAAGCGCAGGCCCGTCGTAGGCCAAGGCCTCCTTGATGAGGCGCGGCGCTTCCTTCGGGTCCTCGATGCGGAAGTGCTTGATGCCCGCGCCCTCCGCAATCTTGGCGTAGTTCACGTGCTCGTGGTCAGTCTCGTGCTCCGGGAGGCCCTGGACCAGCATCTCCAGCTTGACCATGCCGAGGGAAGAGTTATTGAACACAAACATCTTCACCGGCAGGTTGTGTAGCTTCACCGTGAGGAGCTCGCCCATGAGCATGGACAACCCACCGTCGCCGGAGAACGTAATGACCTGGCGGCCCGGGTTCGCCGCCTGCGCGCCGAGGGCCATCGGCAGAGCATTGGCCATGGTGCCGTGGCGGAAGGAACCAATCTGCTCACGCTTACCATTCGGGGTGATGTAGCGCGCGCCCCAGACATTGCACATGCCGGTATCGACGGTGAAGATGGCGTCCTCATCGGCCTGCTGATCGATGAGATCGGCAATGTACTCCGGGTGGATCGGGGTGTGCTTCTCCACGCCGGAGGTATAGGCCTCGACGACGTGATTCAGCTTGTCGTAGTGCTTCTTGAGCATCTTGTCCAGGAAGGAGCGGTCCTTCTTCTCCTCCACGTGCGGCAGGATGTTCTCGATGGTGGCGGCGACATCACCGGTCACCGGGTACTTGATGCGGGTGCGGCGGCCGATGTGGGAGCCGTCGATGTCAACCTGCGCCACGTTGGCATCCGGCAGGAAGTCGTTGTAGGGGAAGTCCGTGCCCAGCAGGATGAGCAGGTCTGCTTCGTGGGTGGCCTCGTGGGCTGCACCATAGCCGAGCAGGCCGGACATGCCGACGTCGAAGGGGTTGTCGTACTGGATGTACATCTTGCCACCCAGGGCGTGGCCGATGGGGGCCTTGATCTTTTCGGCGAGCGCGAGGACCTGCTCGCGGGCATTCTTCACGCCGGCGCCCACGAAGAGCGCAACGGTCTTGGCCTCGTTGATGGCCTGGGTCAATGCGGCGGCCTCGGCAGGATCCGGGAAGACGACCGGGCTGCCGGCGGAAATAACAGAGGAGGTGAAGGTATCATCCTCGGCCTCCTGCGTGGAGACATCGCCCGGGATAACGAGGACGGACACTCCCTTGCCCGCCATGGTGCTCTGGATGGCGTGGTGCAAGACCACGGCACCTTGGTCAGCGGAGTTCACCATCTCGCAGTAGCTCGAGCACTCTTGGAAGATGGCCTCCGGGTGGGTCTCCTGGAAGAACTTCGAACCGATCTGGCGGGAAGGAATGTGGCTGGCCAGGGCGAGGACCTTGGCGCCGTTGCGGTGGGCGTCATAAAGCCCCTGAATCAGGTGCGTATTTCCCGGGCCGCAGGAAGCGGCGCACACGGCAAGGTTGCCGGTGGTGAGGGAATCGGCCTCCGCAGCAAACGCTGCGGCCTCCTCGTTGCGAACGTGAACCCATTCGATGGAAGACTTCCGCACTGCGTCCACGATGGGGTTGAGGGAATCGCCGACGAGGCCGTAGATGCGCTTCACGCCCTGGGCTTCCAAGGTTTCTACTAATTGTGTGGCGTAATTGCGTGCCATGATTTACCTCTCTAACTTTTGCCGTTAACGGCCCCCAGTGTTCCCCCTTTAAGGCGCGTTTCGCCACCATAAAGCTGACTTCTCACGTCCCAGAAGTTTTGTGACTGCGACAACAACTCTACCCTCTCAGCTTTGAAACTGTAACGACCGTTCGCTATAGTTTCGAACCATGTCAGACCTCCACGTGAAAGCCTCCGCCGAATCCCTCCGCGCCTCCGCTACGCGCCGGTGGACCTTTTTTGGCGTCATTTCCCTGGGCCTGCTCATGATCGGCTTAGACAACTCAATCCTCTACACCGCGCTACCGGTGCTCTCCGATCAGCTCCACGCCACCTCGCTGCAGCAGCTTTGGATCATCAACGCCTACGCGCTCATGCTGGCCGGCCTCCTGCTGGGAACCGGCACGTTGGGCGATAAAATCGGGCACCGCCGCATGTTCGTCATCGGCCTGTGGATCTTCGGCATCGCATCACTGGCCGCAGCGCTAGCGCCCGGCGCGTGGGAATTAGCCGCGGCTCGCGCCTTTTTGGGCCTCGGGGCCTCCATCATGATGCCCGCGACCCTCGCCCTGATCCGCCTGACCTTTGAGGATGAGATTGAGCGCAATACAGCCATCGGCATTTGGGGCTCCATCGCCGTCGTGGGTGCGGCGGCCGGCCCCACGGTGGGTGGCTTCTTGCTTGAGCATTTTTGGTGGGGCTCGGTCTTCTTGGTCAACGTGCCCATCGTCATCATCGCGCTCATCCTCACAGCCTTCCTCGCCCCGCCGAATATGGCGAACCCGGCGAAGCACTGGGATTTCCTCTCCTCGCTGTATGCGCTCATCACGCTGGCCTCGCTGATACTCGTCATCAAGTCGGTGGCCAGCGCCCACCTCAACGCCATGCTCATCGGCGGCGCGCTAGCCGCCTGCCTCATCGGCGCCATCCTCTTCACCCGCCGCCAGCACAAGCTGGAGGAACCACTCCTCACCTTCGATATTTTCCGCTCCCCCATCTTTAGCGGCGGCGTCTTGGCTGCGGCGGGCGCCATGTTTGGCATGGCCGGACTAGAGATGACCACAACGCAGAAGCTCCAGCTGGTGGACCTGTATTCCCCGCTTCATGCCGGGCTCATCATTTCCCTCATCGCGCTGGCCGCACTCCCAATGTCCGCGTTGGGTGGTGCCAACCTCCACCGTTGGGGTTTCTTGCCGATCATCGCCGGTGGCTTCCTCTTCATGGCGGCGGGCATCGGCTGCGTGGTGTGGGGCGGCACGCACGACATCTTCCCCGCATACCTGGCGGGCCTATTCATCACCGGTATCGGCGCGGGGCTTGTCATGTCAGTCTCCTCCACCGCCATCATCGGCGCCGCCCCCGCCTCGCGCTCCGGCATGGCCGCCGGTGTGGAGGAGGTCTCCTATGAATTCGGCACGCTGCTCTCTATTGCGATCACCGGTTCCGTACTCCCCATGGTGTACAAGAGCGGTCTGCCCGAGGACGTCCAAGACCTAGGCATGGAAGCGCTCCACAACCCGGCGCTCGCGGAGGTTGCCGGCCCCGCCTATACCGACGCTTACCTGGCCACCACCGCAGGACTCGGCGTAGTCATGCTCGTCTTCGCCGCGGTCACCGGCTGGTGCTTCCGCACCAACCCCACGTCAGGAGGTGCCGATGCCTCGCACTAGTAAAAAGGTCGAAGCGCTCGACATGGCGCTCACCATCATCGAGAAGGAAGGCGTCCACGCGCTCACTTATGATTCCTTGGCCACGGCCACGGGCATGAGCAAGTCTGGGCTCATCTACCACTTCCCCACCCGGCACCAGCTGCTCATTGACTGCCACTCGTTGTGCGCGGAGCGCTGGGAGGAGGAACTTATCGAGCTTTCCAACGGCAAGACGGCCGAGGAATTAAGCCCGCGCCAGCGCTACCGTGCCGCGTTGGAATCAACGGGCAAGAATGATCCGCTCATTGAGCTGCTGATGTCCATCCACGCGCAGTCCCATCCGGATTTTCAGAAGGTGTGGAGGGATGTCGACGAGCGTTGGCTCCCCGATCCCGCCACGGAGGATGAATCCGTGGCCTAAACGACAGGATGTGTTGGTGAGGTTGGGTGGTTAGCTGGTCTGGCGTGCTGGTATTAGGATGATTTCACTTATCCGGAGGGATACCCCAGCCTCGGGCCGGAAATACCGCCGGGGAAGT
>NZ_JBRBAU010000025.1:0-16398 GCF_053480195.1 Corynebacterium guaraldiae
ACTTCCCCGGCGGTATTTCCGGCCCGAGGCTGGGGTATCCCTCCGGATAAGTGAAATCATCCTAATACCAGCACGCCAGACCAGCTAACCACCCAACCTCACCAACACATCCTGTCGTTTAGGCCGGATTCGGGACATGGGCTTGAGCGGAGATGCATCAGGCCTGGGGCAAACGCGGGCGCTGGATGTAGATGGTTCTAGTCACAAGGTTCTCTTGGGGGCAAACAAACCATCTGGGGGAGCGAAGAAGGTTCGTTTGGGGGCAAGTGAACCTTCTGACTGAAACCTCTTGACGGGAACCTTCTGATGGGAACCATGTGGAAGCGCACCGAGGCCCACTGCCGGTTAAAGGATTAGATGCGTGCGAAGGAATTACGGCCGCGGCTTGCCGTTCATCCAGTACACGGACCAAATGACGTCCTCGCGCGGCACTCCCCAGTCGTGCACCGCCAAAGAGCGCACTTCTTTGGCCAGGTCCCCTTCGCCGGATACCCACACTGAATCCGGCGCTGTGTCCGCAGAGAAACGAGAACTAAGAAGCTGAACGGCGTGGGCGCTGTGTTCCTCGTGCGGGGCGGCGACCATGGTGAGTGAACGAACCTGGCCGCGCCAGGTCTTCTCAAAGCCGTCCTCGATTTCGGAGTCGTCTGCAATTAGTGCAACGACGTCGATGCCACTCAAGGTTTCCGGGAAGGAGGCTTCGTAGTGCTCCAGGATGTGCCACAGTGCGGGGAGAGCGGAGGCGTCCGCGAGCAACAGCTGTGATTTCTTGGGTGCTTGCCACCGTGCTTGCCCGGTATAGATTCCGGCGGTATCCCCGGGTTGGGCCTTGCGGATCCACCGCGAGCCCGGGCCATTATCGCCATGGGTCACCACATCGACATCGATGGTGCAGGCCTCGTGGTTGAGCCTGCGGATTGTGTACCACCGCAACGCCGGGCGAACGTCGTCGGGCAAGCCAGTGACGGCGGCGCGCACATTGGCATCCTCAACTGGGAAGAGCGAAAACTCCTGCCCGTCCTGGGGCATGAGGAGCCCAAAATACTCATCAGGCCCGGCGAGGGGATAGGAGCCGAAGGCGGGCGAGTGAAAAGTAAGGCGGTGCAGCCGCGGCTTGAGGCGGGTATTCCCCGTGAGGGTAACGGGTAATAAGCGGTGATGCGTCAAAGGAATTGGTCCTAGGTATAAGGGAAATTTGAATCCATCATAAAGCAGAGGTTAGGCTTGCCTCAAATAGATTTGGGGTGTGACGGCTTGTGTGCTCGTTCCCATCGAAGGAAAGGTTAATTCCATGGTTGCTATTCACCGGCGCGCGAAAGCCGTGCTCGCGATTGTCTCGGCGGCAGCGATTGCTCTGACGGGGTGCTCGCGCGGAAGCGGTGAGGACAGTGCGGGTGCAGGCAGCGCTGAGGAGGTGCGGGTTGCCAGCCTGGGGCTTGGCGACGCCGATACTGTCCTCGCGCTCGGAATCACCCCCGTTGCCGTAGCGCCCTGGGGAGCGCAGGGCGATGGTGATCCCTCCGGTGTGGGCCCATGGGCGAAAGAACTTCTGGGAGATGCCCAGCCTGAGGTTATCTATAACACCGCTTCTGGGTTCACGGCCGATGTTCTTGAGCAGGTCACGGCTTCGGACCCCACGCAGATCATTGCTGTCAATCAGGCAGTGGACCAGGAAGCGCAGAAGTCCCTCGAGGAGATCGCGCCGCTGACCATGAAGCCGGAGGGCTTCGAAGACTGGCAGGTTCCCTGGGAAGAACAGGTTAAGACCATCGCCTCTGCCGTTGAGAAGGAAGAGGAGGGTGACAAGCTTATTGACAAGGCGCAAGGCGCCTTCGACGACTTCAAGGAATCTCACCCGGAGCTTAACGGCAAACGCGCGGCCATCGTCATGCCCTATGACGGAAAGCTGGGCCTCTACACTTCCGATGATGGCCGCGGTCAATTCATCGAAGACCTTGGCTTTGAGATTCCGCAGGAGCTGGAGGGGGATGGCTCGAGCTTCTTCGTGGACTACGCCCCAGAGAACTACTCCCAGCTCAACAACGTGGACTACCTGTTCGTCTTGGATTACAACGGTGCAGTCGACGAGCTGAAGAAGGATTCGACGTTCCAAGGCCTGGACGTGGTCAAGGATGGCCGCGTCCGCTACCTAGAAACGGATACCGGCAACGCCATGAGCATGCCGAACCCGCTCACCATTCCTTGGGCTGTCGATAAGTTTGAAGAGCAACTCTAAGTGCTCGCATTACCGAGAAACGCCGGGGCCACCCGCGGCGAGCTAGATTCGCGGGGGAGGGGACGCGTGCTCCTCACCACCGCTCTGGTTGTGGTTTCACTGCTCCTCCTCGCCTGCTCGCTGATGGTGGGATCGCGGTCCATCGCCTTGTCCGAGCTCCTTCCCGCCTTCTTCCATGAAAGCCAGCCGGAGATAGAAAATATCGTGTGGGACTTGCGTATGCCGCGCACGTTCTTGGCGTACTTCGCGGGTGCAGCCATTGCGGTCTCCGGTGTCATCGCCCAGACGTGGACCAAGAACCCCTTGGTCGATCCCGGCTTCATTGGTATCACTGCGGGAGCTTCCTTCCTTGTTGCGCTCGGGACGGCGTTGGGTCTTGCCACCTCGCTGGGGATGCGGACGGCGCTCGCCCTGGTGGGAGCCGGTTTGGCCACGGTAGTGGTTCTGGGTGTTTCCCGGCGGTTTCCTGATTCCCTGACGCTGCTCCTCGTGGGTGCAGGAGTATCGGCTGCCTTAAGCTCTGGCGCCATGCTGATCGGCTTGTATTCCACGGATGTGCTCGACAGCATGCGCCGCTGGACCATCGGCTCCACGTTTGGGCGCGGCCCCGGGGAGGTTGCGATTGCAGCCGGTGGTCTGCTCGTCGGGCTCATCATTGCCGCGAGTGTGGCGCGCCCGCTCGACTTATTGGCCATGGGTGAGGAGTCTTCGGTTGCCTTAGGTAGCTCGCCGGCACTGGCGCGCCGTGGCGCTGCCTTAAGCATCGTTGTCTTGGCCGGATGCGCTACCGCTGCGGCAGGCCCCATCGCTTTCGTGGGATTTGCCGTCCCCCACCTCCTCCGGCGGTGTACAGGTCCGGCGGTTGCCGCCATGATTGCCCCCGCCGCGCTGCTGGGCGGTTGTTCCGTGCTGGCTGCGGATATCTTAGGCCGGCTTATAGCTGGCCCCTCGGAGTTGGAGATGTCTATCGTCCTAGCTTTCGTGGGCGCACCTTTCCTCATCTGGACCGTGCGCCGAGGGGAGCAGAAGCTATGAGTTATGGGGTGAAGGGGGACGTCGCCAAGCGCCTGCGTTCCCAACAGCGACAGCGCCGGATATGGATATGGTCAGCCACCTGCTTCTTTGTGCTGGTCGCGGCAGTCTCCTACGTCCTGATGCTCGGGCAAGGCCCCGTGGGGCTGAGTCCGGGGCGGGTTCTGGAGATCCTCAACGGTGGTGGGAGCCGAAGCGAAATCCGCGTTGTGTGGGATCTGCGCATGCCCGTCGCGCTAGCAACCCTCATCGTGGGCGCCGCGCTCGGCTTGGCGGGGTCGTGGACGCAGTCGATGTCGCGCAATCCGCTGGCCTCCCCCGACATCCTTGGTGTGACCGGTGGGGCTTCGGTGATGGTGGTCATCGGGACGGTGATGTCCCGGCCGCTCCTCGCAGAGGGTGTCTCCGTGTTCTGGTGGCGGGCGGGGCTCGCGCTGCTGGGGGCGGTGTTGGCGGCCATCTTGCTGGTGGCGCTTGGCGGGCTCGGCACGAGCAACCGCATCGTCATCGTCGGCATCGCGCTATCGCTGCTGTTCCAAGCCATGGTGGCGTATCTCTTGCGCGCTGCGGAGCTCCTCCGTGCTGCACAGTCCCAGCTGTGGCTGGCGGGAACCACGGGCTTTGTGCGGATGGACGTCATTGTTCCGCTTCTCGTGGGACTGGCGCCTTTCGTGTTGCTTGGTTCGTGGCGTGCCCGGGAGCTGCCGCTGCTAGCCCATGATGATCTCTCGGCACTCTCCTTGGGCGTGGACATCACGCGGACGCGCACCGCGCTCCTCATTGCGGCCACCGGAATATGCGCGGTGACCGTGTCCGTGGCGGGGCCCATCGGCTTTATCGCGCTGCTGGCCCCACACCTCGGACGCATGATCGCCCGAACCCCCACTCCTTCACCGGTGGTGTCGTGCGCTGCTGGTGCGGCTCTCTTAAGCGCCTGCGCCGTGGTGGCCGGGGCGCTCCCGATGGACGCGCCGGTGGGTGCTGTGTCCTCAGTGATCGGCGGCACCGCCCTGGTCATCGTGGTGTGGAATGCCGCAAGGCGGAAAGGATGAAAATCATGAACTGTTGCGAGCTGAAGGCCCAAGGCATCCATGCCGGTTATCAGGGCGGGAAAGATATTCTCTCCGGGGTTGACCTCGCGGCTCAACCAGGGGAGGTCACCACGCTCATCGGCCCCAACGGCTGCGGGAAATCGACGTTGCTGAAGACCTTGTCGAAGATTCTTCGCCCCCGGCAGGGAAGCGTGCGCATTGGCGAGTTGGATGTGCATTCCATGAGCCCGAAGGAAGCGGCGGCCCACGTGGCCTTGCTTCCCCAGCACCCGATGGCGCCGGATGGGCTGCGCGTCGGCGAGCTCGTTGCCCGCGGGCGGTACGCGCACCTTGGGTGGGGAAGGGGACTGTCAGCGCAGGACCACGAGATCATCGCGCAGGCCTGCGTGGAGACAGGCATCACCGATTTCATCGACCGCGATATCGCGGCGCTGTCGGGCGGCCAGCGTCAGCGGGTGTGGCTCGCCCTGGCTTTGGCTCAGGACGCGCCGGTGCTGCTTCTCGACGAACCCACGACCTTCCTCGATCCCGCCCACGCGATGGGTGTCTTGGAGCTCGTCCGCAAGCAAGCGCGCGCTGGCAAGACGGTCGTCGTTGTGCTGCACGACCTCATGCTGGCCGGGCAGTTCTCAGACACCATGGTGGTCATGAACAACGGCGAGATCATCGCGCGGGGCACGCCGCAGCAAGCGTTGACGAAAGAGGTGCTGGCGGCGGCCTATGGCATCGATGTGGACATCTGGGAGGATCCTCGCAGCGATGCCCCCGTCATCGTTCCGCGCGGTGTGCTCAAGAACTAAAGGGCACTAAGGCAAAGCCCCAGGACCGCGATTTGGAGTTGGCCCGTGCAGGCTGTAGAGTACCTAGCGAAGTTTGAACGGCCCGCTGAGGCCGAGTCAAAGTTCACCGAAGACCGTCGGTCATCCGGAATATCGGATCGAAGGTTCCTCGTTCTAGAGGGCGGCCCACGCAGGAGACACTTTGCGAATTACCGCGGATTTCCGCGCGCGCCCTGTGCTCTTGCACGGGGCTTTTGTTATTTCGGTTGTCGTTAACGGCAACCGAGGTGGGAAAGGTCCCGGCGGAAAACACAAGAGATGTTTCGAAAGGAGGCGTAGTAGAAAATGGCAAACCCGAAGAACACCGCAGACCTGGCAAAGCTGAAGGAGAAGCTCGATGGCGCTAACTCCATCGTGCTCACCGAGTACCGTGGCCTGACCGTGGGTCAGCTCCAGGAGCTGCGTAACAACCTCGGCTTTGACGTTGAGTACTCCGTCGCCAAGAACACCCTTTTCAAGATCGCTGCCAACGAAGCTGGCATCGAGGGTCTTGACGAGCAGCTGACTGGCCCGACCGCTATTGCGTTCATCAAGGGCGAGGCAGTGGATGCTGCGAAGGTCATCACCAAGTTCGCTGATGACAACAAGGCACTCGTTATCAAGGGTGGCTACATGGACGGCGACGCTCTGTCTGCCGACCAGGTTGAGGCCATCGCCAAGCTGGACAACCGCGAGACCACTCTCGCAAAGCTGGCTGGCGCCATGAAGGGTTCTATGGCAAAGGCTGCCGCCGTATTCAACGCTCCTGCAACCAAGATGGTCCGCACCGCTGCGGCCCTGCAGGACAAGAAGGCTGCGGAAGCTTAAGACGCCAACTAAAGGCGCACAACTTAAACACACACACACTTTTCTGGCCGCCTAGGGTGGCCAGGCACAATGAGAAAGGATGCCAATCATGGCTAAGCTCACCAAGGACGAGCTCATTGAAGCTTTCAAGGAAATGACCCTCATCGAGCTCTCCGAGTTCGTTAAGGAATTCGAGGAGGTCTTCGACGTTGAGGCCGCTGCTCCGGTTGCTGCCGTTGCTGCTGGTGCCCCGGCTGCCGGCGGTGCTGCTGAGGAAGAGAAGACCGAGTTCGACGTCGTTCTGACCGACGCTGGCGCTAAGAAGATCGGCGTTATTAAGGCTGTCCGCGAGATCGTCTCCGGCCTGGGCCTGAAGGAAGCTAAGGAGCTCGTTGAGTCCGCTCCGAAGGCTATCCTCGAGGGTGCTTCCAAGGACGACGCTGAGGCTGCTAAGGCTAAGCTCGAAGAGGCTGGCGCTTCCGTCGAGCTCAAGTAATTCACCTGAATTACTCAGCTTTCCCGCGCAGCACTCTCGCTGCGCGCCAACACCCCCGTTCCGCTTTTACGCGGTGCGGGGGTGTTCCCGTTTTGATGGGTCCCCGGATTCTAAGGATTGCGTGTCAGATCTTGACACTAGGGTCAAAAGGAGACACTATTGGGGTGTGCAATTTCGGCGTAGAAGTCTCGAGCGGTTCCATCAGGATGGTGTGCCGCCGCGATATATTCCATCGGAATTGCGCTCGGTAGTGCGCCGCAAGTTACTTATGATTGGGCGGTCTGTAAATGTCACGGACCTTCGGATTCCACCAGCAAATCGGTTGGAGCGGCTCAAGGGTGACCTTGAGGGCTACTACTCAATTCGCGTCAACTCGCAGTGGCGCATCATATTCAAGTGGACACCCGAAGGAGCTGTTGACGTTGACTTTATCGACTACCACTGAAGCACGCGCTCATGTTGATGTTGTTCCCGTTCCGCATCCCGGAGAGATCCTTCTCCTAGAATTCCTCAAGCCCTGCGGAATAACCCAGTATCGCCTGGCCAGTGACATTGGCACTACCCGTTCCCAAGTTTCCAAAATTACCCGCGGGGCGCTCGGTATCAGTGCCGATATGGCTTTGCGTTTGTCGGCTTACTTTGGGAATTCCGCGGAGTTCTGGCTCGGACTCCAAGAGGAATACGATCTGTGGAAAGCTCGCCAGACTACGGACACCAGCGCCATCGTTCCGTGGAATCACGAAGACGAATCTGCTTCTCGTTCATAGCATTCGCTCAATCGTGCTCACCTCGGGGTTGGTGCACCCGCACCGTAGCTGCACAAAACTGAAACGCACCCTCCGGGGAAATGTGTTTTGAACAAACGAATCGGTAGGATAAGCCACCATGCTGCCCAAGTCCCGCATCTTCTCCGTCCTCCTGCTCGGCCTCGGCGTTGCGCTGATCGCTGCCGGCCTGGCGGCGTCGAGCTTCTTGAGCTTTAGCCCGCGCCTGCCACTGGATATCAAGAACACCACGTGGACGATGCAGGATGACAGCGCCACCGCGCAGGCGCTGTCCGCAGAGGGTGTGACGCAGTACGAAGGGCCGATGACCTATCAGCTCAACATGGATATCCAGGATCCGGCGGACAAGGACACCGCAACGTTGCGAGTGGGGGAGTCCGCCATCCGCGGCGGCACGGGCAACGTGGAGGACTTGAGCTTTGCGCGCGTGTGGAACTACCCCGTCGATCGCCTCAGCGGTGAGGCCACGGGCCCGGCGGCGCTCTCCCACACCATGGGCTCGCCCACGGCGGAGGTTCCCGTCGAGGGCTACTGGCTGAAGCTTCCCGCCGATGCTGAGCAAACCACCTACCCGGTCTTCGACCCGGTGCTGCGCAAGGCGGCCGACGCCGTCTTCGAGGAATCCCTCGATATCGACGGCCGCACGGTCTACCGCTACCACCAGGAAGTGGAGCCCACCAATGTGGCTACCCTCTATGCCGGCAGCACGACGACCACGCTGAGCAATGAGGACGGCTCCACCGAGCAAGGCTACCTCTTCCACGCAGCAACGCGGGACCTCTTCGTGGACCAGGCCACCGGACTCGTCGTGGGCATGGATGTCGATATCAAGGACTACTGGGCAGACCGCGAGGGCAATGAGCGCGAGGTGCAGTTCGCCTTCAATGGTGCAACTGATGAGGAATCCCGCGCGGAGATGCTCCAGCAAGCTGAGCGCTTCCCGCGGAGTGCTGTGGGGCAGTGGGTGCGCTGGGGTGGCCTTGGCATTGGCGCGCTTCTGGTGCTGCTTGGGGCGCTGGGCGCTTTTCGCCGTCCCACCAACCGCCACACCCGCTAGCCGCGTGTGCTAGAGGTCCGCGCCTGCGGATCTCCGAAGCGACACGCCGGCGGCACGTTTCGCCTTTACAAGGCCGCCATTATGCTATAGGCTATTTCGTTGCGCTGGAATCTGGATCTTTAGTGCACATTTAGCCTTTCGAGCGGTGATGGCAAAACCGACTTGACAAGGTGATTTTGTGCATTCTAAACCCAGTCGTTCCACAGCAGACCGAATGCTAAATCTACCAGCGGTTTTGCACCTCACCGGCCAGGGTGGGGAGGCAATCCGCCAGAGGTACTGGAAGGACCCATCTTGGCAGTCTCCCGCCAGACCAAGTCAGTGGCCAACATCCCTGGAGCCCCGAAGCGATACTCCTTCGCTAAAATCAGCGAGCCCATCGCTGTCCCGGGCCTCCTTGATCTACAACTCGATTCTTACGCGTGGCTCATCGGCACCCCCGAGTGGCGCGAGCGCGAGCAGGCAGAGCGCGGCGAAGACGCACGCGTGACGAGCGGCCTTGAGGATATCCTCGAGGAGCTTTCTCCGATCCAGGATTACTCGGGCAACATGTCCCTGTCCCTGTCGGAGCCTCGCTTCGAGCCGGTGAAGAACACCGTGGACGAGTGCAAAGAGAAGGACATCAACTACTCGGCGCCACTGTACGTCACCGCAGAATTCATCAACAACGACACCCAGGAGATTAAGTCCCAGACCGTCTTCATCGGCGATTTCCCGATGATGACTGAGAAGGGCACCTTCATCGTCAACGGCACCGAGCGCGTTATCGTCTCGCAGCTCGTGCGTTCCCCGGGTGTGTACTTCGACCAGACCATCGACAAGTCCACCGAGCGCCCGCTGCACTCCGTGAAGGTCATTCCTTCCCGCGGTGCGTGGCTCGAGTTTGACGTCGACAAGCGCGACACCGTTGGCGTGCGCATCGACCGCAAGCGTCGCCAGCCGGTCACCGTGCTGCTCAAGGCCCTGGGTTGGTCCGAGGAGCAGATCAAGGAGCGCTTCGGCTTCTCCGAGCTCATGATGTCCACCCTCGAGTCCGATGGCGTGGCCAACACCGACGAGGCTCTGCTGGAGATCTACCGCAAGCAGCGCCCGGGCGAGCAGCCCACGCGCGACCTCGCGCAGGCACTGCTGGATAACTCCTTCTTCCGCGCCAAGCGCTACGACCTGGCCAAGGTTGGCCGCTACAAGGTCAACCGCAAGCTCGGCCTGGGCGGTGACCACGACGGTCTGATGACCCTGACCGAGGAAGACATCGCCGTCACCCTCGAGTACCTCGTGCGCCTGCACGCCGGTGAGCGTGAGATGAAGGCCCCGAACGGTGAGATGATCGCCATCCACACCGACGACATCGACCACTTTGGTAACCGTCGTCTGCGCACCGTGGGCGAGCTCATCCAGAACCAGGTCCGCGTGGGCCTGTCCCGCATGGAGCGCGTCGTCCGCGAGCGCATGACCACCCAGGACGCGGAGTCGATTACCCCGACCTCCCTGATTAACGTCCGCCCGGTCTCCGCCGCCATCCGCGAGTTCTTCGGTACCTCCCAGCTCTCGCAGTTCATGGACCAGAACAACTCCCTGTCCGGTCTGACCCACAAGCGCCGCCTGTCCGCGCTGGGCCCGGGCGGTCTGTCCCGTGAGCGCGCCGGCATCGAGGTGCGAGACGTTCACGCTTCGCACTACGGCCGCATGTGCCCGATTGAGACCCCTGAGGGTCCGAACATTGGTCTGATCGGTTCCCTGGCCTCCTATGCCCGCGTCAATGCCTTCGGCTTCATCGAGACTCCGTACCGCAAGGTTGTGGACGGCAAGGTCACCGACCAGGTGGAGTACCTCACCGCCGATGAAGAGGATCGCTACGCCATCGCGCAGGCCGAGGTGGAGAAGGATGCCGACGGCACCCTGACCGGCGACCGCATCGAGGTCCGCCTCAAGGACGGCGATATCGGCGTGACCGACGCTTCCGGCGTTGACTACGTTGACGTCTCCCCGCGCCAGATGGTGTCTGTGGCAACCGCCATGATTCCGTTCCTCGAGCACGACGACGCTAACCGTGCCCTCATGGGCGCGAACATGCAGCGCCAGGCCGTGCCGCTGGTTCGCTCCGAGGCCCCGTACGTGGGCACCGGTATGGAGCAGCGCGCAGCTTATGACGCCGGTGACCTCATCATCACCCCGAAGGCGGGCGTGGTGGAGAACGTCACCGCGGACCTCATCACCATCATGGATGACGAGGGCCAGCGCGATACCTACATGCTGCGCAAGTTCGAGCGCACCAACCAGAACACCAACTACAACCAGACCCCGCTGGTGTCCCTGGGTGAGCGTGTCGAGGCGGGCCAGGTGCTTGCCGACGGCCCCGGTACCCACAACGGTGAGATGTCCCTCGGCCGCAACCTGCTGGTCGCCTTCATGCCGTGGGAAGGCCACAACTACGAGGACGCCATCATCCTCAACCAGCGCATCGTGGAGGAGGACATCCTCACCTCGATCCACATCGAGGAGCACGAGATCGATGCTCGCGATACCAAGCTGGGACCGGAGGAGATCACCCGCGAGATCCCGAACGTCTCCGATGACGTCCTGCGTGACCTCGATGAGCGCGGCATCGTCCGCATCGGCGCCGACGTCCGCGCGGGCGACATCCTCGTCGGTAAGGTCACCCCGAAGGGTGAAACCGAGCTGACCCCGGAGGAGCGCCTCCTGCGCGCCATCTTCGGTGAGAAGGCCCGCGAGGTCCGCGATACCTCGATGAAGGTGCCGCACGGTGAGACCGGTAAGGTCATCGGCGTCTCCCGCTTCTCCCGCGAGGATGACGACGACCTGGCCCCGGGCGTCAACGAGATGATCCGCGTCTACGTGGCTCAGAAGCGCAAGATCCAGGACGGCGATAAGCTCGCCGGCCGCCACGGCAACAAGGGCGTTGTGGGCAAGATCCTCCCGCCGGAGGATATGCCGTTCATGGAGGATGGCACCCCGGTGGACATCATCCTCAACACCCACGGTGTGCCGCGTCGTATGAACATTGGACAGGTTCTCGAGGTTCACCTCGGCTGGCTGGCACACGCCGGTTGGAAGATCGACACCGAGGACCCGGCCAACGCCGAGCTGCTCAAGACCCTGCCGGAAGAGCTCTACGACGTCCCGCCGGAGTCGCTCACCGCAACCCCGGTCTTCGACGGTGCCACCAACGAGGAGATCTCTCGCCTGCTGGCTTCCTCCAAGCCGAACCGCGATGGTGACGTCATGGTGGATGAGCACGGTAAGGCCCGCCTCTTCGACGGCCGCTCCGGCGAGCCGTACATGTACCCGGTCTCCGTCGGCTACATGTACATGCTCAAGCTGCACCACCTCGTCGACGAGAAGATCCACGCCCGCTCCACCGGCCCGTACTCCATGATTACCCAGCAGCCGCTGGGTGGTAAGGCACAGTTCGGTGGCCAGCGTTTCGGCGAGATGGAGGTGTGGGCAATGCAGGCATATGGCGCTGCCTACACCCTGCAGGAGCTGTTGACCATCAAGTCGGATGACGTGGTCGGCCGCGTCAAGGTCTACGAGGCCATTGTCAAGGGTGACAACATCCCGGATCCGGGTATTCCGGAGTCCTTCAAGGTCCTTCTCAAGGAGCTGCAGTCCCTCTGCCTGAACGTGGAGGTTCTCTCCACCGACGGCACCCCGATGGAACTGTCTGGCTCCGACGATGATGACATGGACGGCGCTCCGTCCCTGGGCATTAACCTGTCCCGCGACGAGCGCTCCGACGCAGACATCGCCTAGCTTCTTGGTCCGCCGCATTTACTGGCGGCGGGCATAACGAAACACCACCTACATACAAAGCCATCAACTTCCCCCTGACGGGGGATGAAAGGGAGACATTACGTGTTTGACGTAAATCTCTTCGACGAGCTCCGCATCGGGCTGGCCACGGCCGAGGACATCCGTCGCTGGTCCAAGGGCGAGGTCAAGAAACCCGAGACCATTAACTACCGCACCCTCAAGCCGGAGAAGGACGGCCTCTTCTGTGAGCGCATCTTCGGCCCGACCCGCGACTGGGAGTGCTCCTGCGGTAAGTACAAGCGCGTGCGCTACAAGGGCATCATCTGTGAGCGCTGTGGCGTCGAGGTGACCAAGTCCAAGGTGCGCCGTGAGCGCATGGGCCACATCGAGTTGGCCGCGCCGGTTACCCACATCTGGTACTTCAAGGGCGTTCCTTCCCGCCTGGGCTACCTGCTGGACCTGGCTCCGAAGGACCTCGAGCGCATCATCTACTTCGCTGCCAACATCATCACCTCCGTGGACGAGGAAGCTCGCCACAATGACCAGTCCACTCTGGAAGCAGAGATGCTTCTGGAGAAGAAGGACGTGGAGGACGACGTCGAGGCAGAGATCGCCGAGCGCGCTGCCAAGCTCGAGCAGGATCTGGCCGAGCTGGAGGCCGCCGGCGCTAAGGCCGACGCCCGCCGCAAGGTCCAGAACGCTGCCGATAAGGAAATGCAGCACATCCGCGAGCGCGGTGAGCGCGAGGTTGCTCGCCTCGACGAAATCTGGAACACCTTCATCAAGCTTGCTCCGAAGCAGATGATCATCGATGAGACCATCTACGAAGAGCTCGTTGACCGCTACGAGGATTACTTCACCGGCGGCATGGGTGCTGAGGCCATCCAGACCCTCATCCGCAACTTCGACCTCGAGGCCGAGGCTGAGGTTCTCAAGGAGATCATCAACAACGGCAAGGGCCAGAAGAAGATGCGTGCCCTGAAGCGCCTGAAGGTCGTCGCGGCCTTCCTGCGCTCGGGCAACGACCCGGCCGGCATGGTGCTCGACGCCATCCCGGTGATCCCGCCGGAGCTGCGCCCGATGGTGCAGCTGGACGGTGGCCGCTTCGCCACCTCCGACCTCAACGACCTCTACCGTCGCGTGATCAACCGCAACAACCGCCTCAAGCGCATGATTGACCTCGGTGCCCCCGAGATCATCGTGAACAACGAGAAGCGCATGCTGCAGGAGTCCGTCGACGCCCTCTTCGACAACGGCCGTCGCGGCCGTCCGGTCACCGGTCCGGGCAACCGCCCGCTGAAGTCCCTGTCTGACCTGCTCAAGGGTAAGCAGGGCCGCTTCCGCCAGAACCTGCTGGGTAAGCGCGTGGACTACTCCGGCCGTTCCGTGATTATCGTCGGCCCGCAGCTCAAGCTGCACGAGTGCGGTCTGCCGAAGCTCATGGCTCTGGAGCTGTTCAAGCCCTTCGTCATGAAGCGCCTGGTAGAAAACGACTACGCGCAGAACATCAAGTCCGCCAAGCGCATGGTGGAGCGCCAGCGCCCCGAGGTGTGGGACGTCCTCGAAGAGGCCATTTCCGAGCACCCGGTGATGCTGAACCGTGCACCGACCCTGCACCGCCTGGGTATCCAGGCCTTCGAGCCGAAGCTCGTCGAAGGTAAGGCCATCCAGCTGCACCCGCTGGCTTGTGAGGCTTTCAACGCCGACTTCGACGGTGACCAGATGGCAGTCCACCTGCCGCTGTCCGCCGAGGCACAGGCTGAGGCACGCGTCCTCATGCTGGCTTCCAACAACATTCTGTCCCCGGCTTCCGGTAAGCCGCTGGCTATGCCGCGTCTGGATATGGTTACCGGCCTGTACTACCTCACCATGGACAAGGGTGAGGACGAGATCGGTGGCGAGGGCCGTTATCGCCCCGCCACGGAGGACCGTCCGGAGCAGGGCGTGTACTCCTCCTACGCGGAGGCCATCATGGCTCGCGACCGCGGCGTTCTGGGCCTGCAGGCCCCGATCAAGGTCCGCATCTCCCACCTGCGCCCGCCGGCAGACATCGAGGCAGAGCACTTCCCGGATGGTTGGCAGAAGGGCCAGGCATGGCTCGCTGAGACCACCCTGGGCCGCATCATGTTCAACGACCTGCTGCCGTGGAACTACCCGTACCTCGAGGGCGTCATGGTCCGTAAGGGCGGCGCTGGCAACAAGATGCTGCTCGGTGACGTCATTAATGACCTCGCCGCGAAGTACCCGATGATTACCGTTGCCCAGGTTCTGGACAAGATGAAGGACGCTGGCTTCTACTGGGCCACCCGTTCCGGCGTGACCATCACCATGCACGACGTGCTGGTCCTCCCGAATAAGCACGAGGTGCTTGAGTCCTACGAGAAGGAAGCCGAGCGCATCGAGCGTAAGTACTGGGAGCAGGGTGCTCTGACCGAGCGCGAGCGCTACGACCGCCTGGTTGAGCTGTGGAAGGACGCCACGGACACCGTGGGTAACGCCGTCGAGGAGCTGTACCCCGACGACAACCCGATTCCGATGATCGTGAAGTCCGGTGCTGCCGGTAACATGCGTCAGATCTGGACCCTGGCCGGCATGAAGGGCATGGTTGTGAACTCCAAGGGTGACTACATCACCCGTCCGATTAAGACCTCCTTCCGTGAAGGCCTGTCGGTTCTGGAGTACTTCAACAACTCGCACGGTTCCCGTAAGGGCCTGGCGGATACCGCTCTGCGTACCGCTGACTCCGGCTACCTCACCCGTCGTCTGGTGGACGTGGCGCAGGACGTCATCGTCCGCGAGGAGGACTGTGGCACCCGTCAGGGCGTGCGCGTACCGCTCGGCGTCGAGGTTGCCCCTGGCTCCTACGACCTGCATGAGCTGTGGGAGACCTCCGCATCCGGCCGCGTCGTGGCTAACGACGTCAAGGACGCCAACGGCGAGGTCATCGCTGAGGCAGGCGCCGACCTGACCGAGGAGCTCAGCCGCAAGATCGTCAACGCTGGCGTTCTGGAGATCAAGGTTCGCTCCGTGCTGACCTGCCAGACCCCGGCCGGTGTTTGCGCGAAGTGCTACGGCAAGTCCATGGCCTCCGGCCAGTTGGTCGATATTGGCGAGGCAGTCGGCATCGTGGCCGCACAGTCCATTGGTGAGCCGGGTACCCAGCTGACCATGCGTACCTTCCACCAGGGTGGTGTCGGTGGCGATATTACCGGTGGTCTGCCGCGTGTTCAGGAGCTCTTTGAGGCCCGTAACCCGAAGAACCGTGCTCCTATCGCTTCCGTCGACGGCACCGTGTCCCTGTCGGATGAGGGCAACTTCTGGACGCTGACCATCACCCCTGATGATGGCTCCGACAACGTCGTTTACGAGAAGCTGTCGAAGCGCCAGGGCCTGGCTCAGGTCCGCCGCCCGATGGAGTCCAACCCGGACGCCATGATTGAGCGCTCCCTGCGCGACGGTGACCACGTCAGCACCGGTGACCGCCTCATGCGTGGTGCGGCTGACCCGCACGACGTGCTGGAGGTCCTCGGCCGCCGCGGTGTGGAGAAGCACCTCATCGACGAGGTCCAGGCCGTCTACCGTGCACAGGGTGTGGCCATCCACGACAAGCACATCGAGATCATCATCCGCCAGATGCTGCGTCGCGGTACGGTCATCGACGCCGGTACCACCGACTTGCTGCCGGGCAACCTCATTGACCTCTCTGAGGCCAAGCAGGTTAACGCTGCTCAGGTTGCTGAGGGTGGCCAGCCGGCACAGCTGCGCAGTGAGATCATGGGTATTACCAAGGCCTCCCTGGCTACGGAGTCCTGGCTGTCCGCGGCCTCCTTCCAGGAGACCACGCGTGTGCTTACCGACGCCGCCATCAACAAGCGCTCGGATCAGCTCATTGGTCTGAAGGAGAACGTCATCATCGGTAAGCTGATTCCGGCCGGTACGGGTATTTCCCGCTACCGCAACATCAGCGTCAAGCCGACTGAGGCCGCACGTAACGCTGCGTACTCCATCCCGACCTACGGTGATTCCATCTACGGCGACGATGGCTTTGGTGAGTTCACCGGCGCTTCTGTCCCGCTGGAGGAGGACTACACCTTCTAGGTGTAAAGCCGCGTGAGGCGCGCCGAAGTTAACCAATAAAGGCTGTCTTTCCGTTGCCCCCCGTCACTGCCCCCTTAAACAGGGTAGTGGCGGGGGTATTTTATTTGGGGCCAAAGCGCGGATTCTAAGGATCGTGGAAACACCTGACCTTGATTGGTGGTGTTTGTGGTGTCGAGTCGTTGGGATCCTTCGCCGGATGTGGTGGAGCAGCTATGTTGCTTGGTTTCAGGTGGTCGTAGTGTG
>NZ_JBRBAU010000026.1:0-4950 GCF_053480195.1 Corynebacterium guaraldiae
GTGTGTGTGTTTGTTTTGGTCTATTAGTACCAGTAGCCTTCACACCTTGCGGTGCGTCCAGGTCTGGCCTATCAACCCCATCGTCTTTGGGGGACCTCAAATGAAACCTCATCTTAAAACAGGCTTCCCGCTTAGATGCTTTCAGCGGTTATCCCTTCCGTACGTAGCCAACCAGCGATGCTCCTGGCGGAACAACTGGCACACTAGAGGTACGTCCGTCCCGGTCCTCTCGTACTAGGGACAGCCTTCTTCAAGTTTCAACGCGCGCGGCGGATAGAGACCGAACTGTCTCACGACGTTCTGAACCCAGCTCGCGTGCCGCTTTAATGGGCGAACAGCCCAACCCTTGGGACCTACTCCAGCCCCAGGATGCGACGAGCCGACATCGAGGTGCCAAACCATCCCGTCGATATGGACTCTTGGGGAAGATCAGCCTGTTATCCCCGGGGTACCTTTTATCCGTTGAGCGACACCACATCCACAAGTAGGTGCCGGATCACTAGTCCCGACTTTCGTCCCTGTTCGACATGTCTGTCTCACAGTCAAGCTCCCTTGTGCACTTACACTCGCTACCTGATTGCCAACCAGGCTGAGGGAACCTTTGGGCGCCTCCGTTACATTTTGGGAGGCAACCGCCCCAGTTAAACTACCCACCAGGCACTGTCCCCAACCCAGATCATGGGCCAAGGTTAAGGTATCCAATCCGATCAGAGTGGTATTTCAACAACGACTCCACGCGTGCTGGCGCACACGTCTCATAGTCTCCCACCTATCCTACACAAACCGAACCGAACACCAATACCAAGCTATAGTGAAGGTCCCGGGGTCTTTTCGTCCTGCCGCGCGTAACGAGCATCTTTACTCGTAGTGCAATTTCACCGGGCCTGTGGTTGAGACAGCAGAGAAGTCGTTACGCCATTCGTGCAGGTCGGAACTTACCCGACAAGGAATTTCGCTACCTTAGGATGGTTATAGTTACCACCGCCGTTTACTGGGGCTTAAATTCTCAGCTTCGCAGTCAAAGACTACTAACCGGTCCTCTTAACCTTCCAGCACCGGGCAGGCGTCAGTCCATATACATCAACTTAACGTCTTCGCATGGACCTGTGTTTTTGATAAACAGTCGCTTCCCTCTATTCTCTGCGACCCCACAACCCCAAAGCAAACGCAAAGAATGCCGAAGTCGTGTGGTCCCCCTTCTCCCGAAGTTACGGGGGCATTTTGCCGAGTTCCTTAACCACAGTTCACCCGAACGCCTTAGTATTTTCAACCTGACCACCTGTGTCGGTTTAGGGTACGGGCCATACATCCACATCGCTAGAGGCTTTTCTCGACAGTACTAGATCACCAACTTCACCCACATTCGGGCTACGCATCACGCCTCAGGTTAAACGGTGTGCGGATTTGCCTACACACCACCTCACACGCTTACACCAACAATCCACTAAGCGGCATGGCTACTACACTGTGTCACCCCATCACTTGAACCACACATCAGGCCCCACGACATCAACAAACCAACGTGCTCAAAGAACACAACGATTCGTATCCGCGGTGGTTAGTATCAGTGCTTTATCATGGGCGCGGATATACGGGTACCAGAATATCAACTGGTTATCCATCGACTACGCCTGTCGGCCTCGCCTTAGGTCCCGACTCACCCTGGGAAGACGAA
Source organism: Corynebacterium guaraldiae (assembly GCF_053480195.1). NCBI lineage: Bacteria > Bacillati > Actinomycetota > Actinomycetes > Mycobacteriales > Corynebacteriaceae > Corynebacterium > Corynebacterium guaraldiae. The sequence continues at coordinate 1,676 of NZ_JBRBAU010000026.1, forward strand.
CTTGACCCAGGAACCCTTAGTCATCCGGCGGGAAGGATTCTCACCTTCCAATTCGTTACTCATGCCTGCATTCTCACTCGCACACACTCCACGCCGCCTTACGGTAACGCTTCAACACATGCACGACGCTCCCCTACCCAAACAAAAAATGTTTGCCGCGGCTTCGGCGGTGTGCTTGAGCCCCACTACATTGTCGGCGCAGGACCACTCGACCAGTGAGCTATTACGCACTCTTTCAAGGATGGCTGCTTCTAAGCCAACCTCCTGGCTGTCTTCGCGATCCCACATCCTTTTCCACTTAGCACACCCTTAGGGGCCTTAACCGGCGATCTGGGCTGTTTCCCTCTCGACTATGAAGCTTATCCCCCACAGTCTCACTGCCGCACAACACAATTAGTGGCATTCGGAGTTTGGCTGACATTGCTAAGATTGTAGTCCCGCTCAACCAACCAGTAGCTCTACCTCCACCAAGCTAATGCGACGCTGCACCTAAATGCATTTCGGGGAGAACCAGCTATCACGGAGTTTGATTGGCCTTTCACCCCTACCCACAGCTCATCCCCGCAGTTTTCAACCTACGTGGGTTCGCGCCTCCACAGCATCTTACTACTGCTTCACACTGGCCATGGGTAGATCACCCCGCTTCGGGTCCAGGACATGCCACTAAACACCCCATGAGGATTCGGTTTCCCTACGGCTACCCCACACGGGTTAACCTCGCGACATGCCGCTGACTCGCAGGCTCATTCTTCAAAAGGCACGCCATCACACACATACAGGTGCTCTGACGGATTGTAAGCACATGGTTTCAGGAACTATTTCACTCCCCTCCCGGGGTACTTTTCACCATTCCCTCACGGTACTCATACACTATCGGTCACACTGAGTATTTAGGCTTACCGGGTGGTCCCGGCAGATTCACAGCAGATTCCACGAGCCCGCTGCTACTCGGGCAACCCAACAACCCATGCATTGAAGCCTTCAACTACGGGACTATCACCCTCTACGGTGGGCGTTTCCACACCACTTCACCTAACAACAACACACAAGCACGATGATGGTAGTCACCGCACATTGGGGCCCACAACACCGCACACACAACCCCTACCAAGTATCACATGCACACGGTTTAGCCTCATCCACGTTCGTTCGCCACTACTAGCAGAATCATATTTTATTTTCTTCTCCTACGGGTACTGAGATGTTTCACTTCCCCGCGTAAACCCCCACAACAGCTATGAATTCACTGAAGGGTAACACCCCATAACAGGTGCCAGGTTTCCCCATTCGGACATCCTCGGATCAACGCTCTATTGACAACTCCCCGAGGCTTAACGCAGCCTTACACGTCCTTCATCGGCCCAGCATGCCAAGGCATCCACCATGCGCCCTAAATAACGAACACACAACCAACACAACAACCACCACAAACATGGCAATCAAACTGTGTTGGTGTGAACACACAAAACACAAAAGAACAAAGAAATCACACAAACCACACACAAAGCCACCACAAACATGATGGCACGCATGCGGTTAAATGCTCGCGTCCACTATACAGTTCTCACACAACACCCCACACAAGACAACAACCACACCACAAAGAAAGCAGTTATCGAAACTTACATGGGTTATACAACCAGGGAACAATGCCCCAGACACCCAACAATGCACCAAGCACTTTTCAACGCGTTAGTTGAATCATCATTCTGGTTAAGATGTATCTCCACCCGATTATCAATAGGCGGCAGTAAAACAATCGTCTACATAAACCACCAAGCGAATGAGAATAAACACTCACACGCTATACAGCACCAACTGGTGCCCAAATAATGCTCCTTAGAAAGGAGGTGATCCACCCGCACCTTCCGGTACGGGTACCTTGTTACGACTTCGTCCCAATCGCCGATCCCACCTTCGACAGCTCCCTAACAAGTTTAGGCCACTGGCTTCGGGTGTTACCAACTTTCATGACGTGACGGGCGGTGTGTACAAGGCCCGGGAACGTATTCACCGCAGCGTTGCTGATCTGCGATTACTAGCGACTCCGACTTCATGGGGTCGAGTTGCAGACCCCAATCCGAACTAAGACCGGCTTTCAGCGATTCGCTCCACCTCACAGTGTCGCTGCGCGTTGTACCGACCATTGTAGCATGTGTGAAGCCCTGGACATAAGGGGCATGATGATTTGACGTCATCCCCACCTTCCTCCGAGTTAACCCCGGCAGTCTCTCATGAGTCCCCAACCAAATGCTGGCAACATAAGACAAGGGTTGCGCTCGTTGCGGGACTTAACCCAACATCTCACGACACGAGCTGACGACAACCATGCACCACCTGTACACCAACCACAAGGGACACTACATCTCTGCAGCAATCTGGTGTATGTCAAGCCCAGGTAAGGTTCTTCGCGTTGCATCGAATTAATCCACATGCTCCGCCGCTTGTGCGGGCCCCCGTCAATTCCTTTGAGTTTTAGCCTTGCGGCCGTACTCCCCAGGCGGGGCGCTTAATGCGTTAGCTACGGCACAGAAGACGTGGAAGCCCCCTACACCTAGCGCCCACCGTTTACGGCATGGACTACCAGGGTATCTAATCCTGTTTGCTACCCATGCTTTCGCTCCTCAGCGTCAGTAACTGCCCAGAGACCTGCCTTCGCCATCGGTGTTCCTCCTGATATCTGCGCATTTCACCGCTACACCAGGAATTCCAGTCTCCCCTACAGCACTCAAGTTATGCCCGTATCGCCTGCACGCCCGAAGTTAAGCCCCGGAATTTCACAGACGACGCGACAAACCACCTACGAGCTCTTTACGCCCAGTAATTCCGGACAACGCTCGCACCCTACGTATTACCGCGGCTGCTGGCACGTAGTTAGCCGGTGCTTCTTATACAGGTACCGTCACAAAAAGCTTCGTCCCTGTCGAAAGGAGTTTACAACCCGAAGGCCGTCATCCCCCACGCGGCGTCGCTGCATCAGGCTTCCGCCCATTGTGCAATATTCCCCACTGCTGCCTCCCGTAGGAGTCTGGGCCGTATCTCAGTCCCAATGTGGCCGTACACCCTCTCAGGCCGGCTACCCGTCGACGCCTTGGTAGGCCATTACCCCACCAACAAGCTGATAGGCCGCGAGCTCATCTTGCACCGAAAAAACTTTCCAACCACCACACTAAAGGCAGTTCATATCCGGTATTAGACCCAGTTTCCCAAGCTTATCCCAGAGTGCAAGGCAGATCACCCACGTGTTACTCACCCGTTCGCCACTCGAGTACCCC
>NZ_JBRBAU010000027.1:0-2500 GCF_053480195.1 Corynebacterium guaraldiae
GCCATGCAACTCAACGACAGACCACGCGCAACCCTAGGCTTTGCCAAACCAGCCGAAAAAATGGCCGAACTGCTAGGCTATGCCACCGAAATCTAAAACCGTGTTTCCACGACCACTAGAATCCGCCAAGTTACAAACATAAAGAACCCTGTGAGCACCATGAACATTGGGACTGCCTGTGGCCTGCAAGTTTAGAATTTCTCATCAACGAAATAGCCAAGACGTGCATGGACACCGTTAATCATGGGCAAATTTTGCCCTTGTAGAGGGTGGCGGGGGCGGGTAACGTCTCAGGTTGAGTCCAGTTTGCCTTCAGGAACGCTGAAGATGCTTCCAAATCTAACCGAGGGCGGACTGCTGACCGATTCCCTAATCGTTCTCATGAAAGGATTCTTCATGGATATGAAGAGTTTCAACGGTTCTGCTCGTCGCCGCGGCACGACGATTGCAGCCGCCGCTCTTTCCGTCGCTATGGTTGCGCCCTTCGTCCACCCGGTAGTCAGCCCGGCTTCTTCGCCGGCTGCTATCGCTCAGGAGGCAGCAGCCGGTCAGGATCGCAGTGTAGATACCCGAGGCACCTCGGAGGCCACTGCCATTAAGGCAGACGGCACTTGGGGTCAGAAGAAGGGCTACCAAGGTAAGGTCTATCTCGATCGTGATTCAGGTCCGGAGGCTCAGAATGAAGCTGACGAATCTATGCCCGGTGTCAAGGTCTTCTTGCAGTACGTCAACGGCAAGGGCCAAGTATCGCCAATTTACTACACCACCTCGGATTCCGAGGGCAAGTTTGTTTTTGACCTGTCCAATGCGCCGAAGGATGGCTTGGGCAACCCAATCGAGTTCAAACTGGCTGGTGATGAAAAGTTCCAGGTACGTACCTGGGCTGAGAACCCAGATCCGGCTAAGTACACTCTGGCAGCCGGTGGCGACATGTACAGCGGTCGCTTCCATAACCGTCTGACCCGTAAGTGGGAGACCTGGGACTTCACTGCTGGCATTAACCGCATCGTAGACGGCAAGGTTGTATTCCAGGAGCGTCCGAATGTGGATGGCTGGCTAGCCAAGCCTGAAGCTGAATGGACCGAGGCACCGACTGCAGATAAGAAGTGGCCAGAGGGTGGAATTTATGGCACCGCTCGTGGCAACGTCTGGTGGGAAAACAACGAGGCCGGTGGATCGCTTTCGAACCAGTACTTCAAGGGATCTGCCGATCGCGCAGCTACAAACGTCAAGGTTGTCGGCTCGTATGTCAACGACGAAGTGGCTCGCGAGTTCGACGCTTGGCAGGCAGCCAACAAGAACTACACCCGTGAGCAGTTCCGTGTTGCGCAAAAGGAAATCGTCGACAAATATCAGGCTGAGCACGGCGCAGGCTCCCATATCGCAGAGTCTCGCGTAGCTTATGTAAAGGATGACGGTTCCTTCTATCTCCCGTTTGCTGGCTTGTATGGAATCAGCCACAACGAGAAGGGAAAGCAAACCACTAACGATGAGTGGGGCACGCTCGTCTCCGCCAAGGACGAAGCGCACGGTAACTCGATGCAGTGGGGCGGCATTGCGGGCCAGCGTCATCGCCACATCAACACGGACTACATGTACCTGTATCCGGTAGTTGGCGACAACCGTGATCTGTGGATGGGTAACTACCAGGACAACATGTTCCAGCCCCCCCATGGTGGAAATCTCGGTATTGAGCTTGCGTCAGCAAACATTTCTGTCCAGCACTTCGCGTTGCTGACTCCGCGCCCGATTCACGACGTTTTCAACTACGATAACGCGTCAGCTATTGCTGCCCCTGGCGATACTGCCAAGTCGAAGACGACCGGTCTGGTCCCGAACCAGCAGTACGCAATTGAGTGGTTTGCCGACGGTAAATCCACTGGTAAGTTCTGCACCGTTACCGCGAACGAGCTCGGTGAGCTGGAATCCTGTGACTTCACTGTTCCAGAAAAGCTCTCTAAGCCAACTGTCTACTCTTCACAGGTATTCGATGCCGATGCTTCGGGTAAGCCAACCGGCACGCTCCTTTTGGCCGACTCCTTCTTGGCAGACCCGACCGTCGTTAAGTACAACGAGACCAAGGGAACAGCCAAGGAAAAGGACCTTGAAGTAAAGCCTTCCTTCGACAATCCGAAAACTGATGCCGAAGAGAAGATGCCGGAAGGTGCATCCTTCGCGTTCGCCGATCCTGCTGCCGCTGAAGCCTTGGGCCTGAGCATTGATTCTAATTCCGGCAAGATCACTTGGCCTGCAGATAAGCAGGTTGAAGGCGAAACCGAGGCGCTCGTAAAGGTCACATGGACGCCTGTCGAGGGTGCTGATCCGGTTACCCGCGAAGTACCGGCGAAGTTCAACCTGGCTGCGCCTGCTGCGAAGGACAATGAGAATTTCGATCCTAAGTACGAGGATGGTTCTGGTAAGCCGGGTGAGGATGCTAAGGTTCCTGCTCCTGGGTTCAAGGACAAGGACGGCAATGACACTAAGGCTCCTGAGGGCACGA
>NZ_JBRBAU010000028.1:0-1800 GCF_053480195.1 Corynebacterium guaraldiae
CCAGAACGGTCTTGCCGTCCTCCTTGGAAATCAGCTCAGCGAACAGGGTGTATTCCTTACCCGGAACCAGGTTCTCATAGGTAACACGGTCGTTGACCTGCGCACCAGCAACAACCTCGGTTGCACCATTCGCAAAGTCAGCATTCGTCGAAATCTTCGGCGTATCAGACTCTTCACCCGGCTCACGCGGAGTAGTCGACTCAGACGGCTCCTCACCCGGCTTGTCCGGCGTGGTCGACTCACCCGGCTTGTCCGGAGTCGTCGACTCGCCCGGATTGTTCGGGGTAGTCTCCTCGCCCGGCTTGTTCGGAGTGGTGGACTCACCCGGCTTGTCCGGCGTGGTGGACTCAGACGGCTCCTCCTTGGAAGTCACAGTCTGATCCTTGTCCTTGATGTCCTTGTGCTCAGCGATGTGGTTCGGGTTCTCCGGAGTTACATCCGGGGTCTCCTCGCCCTTGTCGTTGACCTCAACCGAAGTCAACTCCTCGAAAGCAACCGCAGCCTCAACCGGCTCCGTCACAGACTCATCAACAGTGATCGTAACGACAACCTCACCGTTAGCAGACTCCGGAGTAAAGGTCTTCTCACCCTTACCCAGAACGGTCTTGCCGTCCTCCTTGGAAATCAGCTCAGCGAACAGGGTGTATTCCTTGCCCGGAACCAGGTTCTCGTAGGTAACACGGTCGTTGACCTGCGCACCAGCAACAACCTGGGTTGCACCGTTAGCAAAGTCAGCATTCGTCGAAATCTTCGGCTTACCAGACTCATCATCGCCCGACTTCGGAACCGTCTGGTTCTTGTCGTTGATGTCCTTGTGCTCAGCGATGTGGTTCGGGTTCTCCGGATCAGTATCCGGAGTGTCCTCGCCCTTGTCGTTGACCTCAACCGAAGTCAACTCCTCGAAAGCAACCGCAGCCTCAACCGGCTCCGTCACATACTCATCAACAGTGATCGTAACGACAACCTCACCGTTAGCAGACTCCGGAGTAAAGGTCTTCTCACCCTCACCCAGAACGGTCTTGCCGTCCTCCTTGGAAATCAGCTCAGCGAACAGAGTGTATTCCTTACCCGGAACCAGGTTCTCGTAGGTAACACGGTCGTTGACCTGCGCACCAGCAACAACCTGGGTTGCGCCGTTAGCGAAGTCAGCATTCGTCGAAATCTTCGGCATACCAGACTCATCGCCCGGCTCACGCGGAGTCGTCGATTCAGACGGCTCCTCACCAGGCTTATCCGGCGTGGTGGACTCACACGGATCGTTCGGGGTCGTGGACTCGCCCGGCTTACCCGGAGTGGTCGACTCGCCAGGCTTGCCCGGAGTGGTGGACTCACCCGGGTTGTTCGGAGTGGTCTCCTCGCCCGGCTTAGTCGGGGTCGTGGACTCACAGGTCTCGTCGCCCGGCTTGTTCGGAGTCGTAGACTCAGACGGCTCAGTGGTCTTCTCGGTCGTCTTCGGAGTCGTGGACTCAGACGGCTCCTCACCAGGCTTATCCGGCGTGGTGGACTCACACGGATCGTTCGGGGTCGTGGACTCGCCCGGCTTACCCGGAGTGGTCGACTCACCAGGCTTGCCCGGAGTCGTGGACTCGCCCGGATTATTCGGGGTAGTCTCCTCGCCCGGCTTAGACGGGGTCGTGGACTCGCAAGTCTCGTCACCCGGCTTGTTCGGCGTGGTGGACTCAGACGGCTCATCCTTAGAGGTCACAGTCTGAGCCTTATCATTGATGTCCTCGTGCTTAGCAATGTCGTTCGGATTCTCCGGATCAGTACCCGGAGTCTCCTCGCCCTTGTCGTTGACCT
>NZ_JBRBAU010000029.1:0-1673 GCF_053480195.1 Corynebacterium guaraldiae
CGCGGATTCTAAGGATCGTGGAAACACCTGACCTTGATTGGTGGTGTTTGTGGTGTCGAGTCGTTGGGATCCTTCGCCGGATGTGGTGGAGCAGCTATGTTGCTTGGTTTCAGGTGGTCGTAGTGTGCGTAGTGCGGCGTTGGAACTGGGGCTTAGCTTGAGTGTTGCGTATCGGCTGGCTCGTGAGCATCAACTTCCTGTGCGCGTTCAGAAGTCGACTTCTGCTTCGGCTACAGAAAGCATTGAAGCGCTATGGAAGCAAGGTGTGAAGCCGTCAGATATTTCAACGCGACTTAATGTAGGAACCAGCGTTGTCTACCGCATTGGTATTGAGCTTGGCTTGTGGCAGCGCAATCCGCATGGCCGTCGGGCTAGTGCCACCTCGCGTCGGTGCGAGTATTTGATGCTGCGTTCTGGTGCGATGAGCCGAAAAGACGCAGCAAAAGCCGTCGGTATTAATCCACGCGAAGCTCTGGACATCGATAAAGGAGTAACCAAGCTCAATGGTGTCGGGCGTGTGCCGTTTGTTCCCGATGGGCCAGACACTGAGCTCTATAAAAGACTTATGCAGGTCTTGCCTTATGTTGACGGCCGCCAAGCAGTACCCGTCGAAGTTATCCCACAGCACGCGATAGACAAACGCATTAGTCCTCGATATTTATCCGTCGAGGAACGTGAACTTATCGCCGACTTGAACCGTCAAGGCCTAGGCGTGCGTGCTATTGCCCGGCGTTTGGGGCGCTCACCGGGAACAATAAGCAAGGAAATGACACGCAACCGTGATGAATTTGGGTTGTATCTGCCGCATGCAGCTCATCGGAAGTCCGTGCTGCGCAGATTCCGGCCTAAGCCACGCAAACTGGACACACATGCAGCATTGCGTGATGTGGTGTGGGCGATGTTGAAGAAGCGATACTCACCGGTGCAGATTTCTAGAAGGTTGCGTCTGGACTTCCCTGACGATGACACTATGAGGGTGTGTCCTGAAACCATCTATATGTCGTTGTTCTTCCAAGCTAAAGGCGAGCTGAAGAAAGAAATCGCCGCATGTCTGCGCCAAGGCCGTGCTGTGAGAAAGCCACGCAACCAGCGCATTGCCCGCCAGCGATTTAGCGACCCCATGGTAATGATTTCCGAACGCCCAGCAACGGTTAATGACCGCGCTGTTCCAGGACATTGGGAAGGCGACCTGATTTTGGGCAAGGGAAACAAATCAGCTATCGGCACACTTGTAGAACGCAGCACCAGATACGTCATGCTGCTGCATCTGCCCAACGGGCATGGCGCTGTGGAAGTGCGCAACGCGCTCATCGAGACTATCCAACAGCTACCAGCACACCTTCGTGGCTCGCTGACCTGGGATCAAGGAAGCGAAATGGCTGGCCATAGGTCATTTACCATTGCCACCGATTGTCCGGTGTACTTCTGTGATCCAGCATCACCCTGGCAGAGAGGAAGCAACGAAAACACCAACGGACTTCTGCGCCAGTATTTCCCCAAAGGCACTGACTTATCCGTCCACACCAAAGAAGACCTCGAGTTCGTTGCCATGCAACTCAACGACAGACCACGCGCAACCCTAGGCTTTGCCAAACCAGCCGAAAAAATGGCCGAACTGCTAGGCTATGCCACCGAAATCTAAAACCGTGTTTCCACGACCACTAGAATCCGCC